>BJHK01000003.1 GCA_014192425.1 Planctomycetia bacterium
GCCACCGAGCAGACCTGCGGCGTGAGCCCGGCCGCGATCCGGCGCTCGATGCCGCGCAGGTAGGCCGCCGCGGCCGCCAGGTACTGCTCCCGGGTGAAGAGCAGCGTGACGTTCACCGGGACGCCGGCGAAGATCGCCTCCTCGATCGCCGGCAGCCCCTGCGGCGTGCCGGGAATCTTGATGAACAGGTTGGGCCGGCCGGCGCGGGCATGGAGGGCCATGGCCGACTCCAACGTCTTGCCGGCGTCGTAGGCGAGCGTCGGCGAGACCTCGAGCGACACCCAGCCGTCGACGCCGCCGCTGCGGTCGTGGACGTCGCGAAACAGGTCGGCGGCCCGGGACAGGTCCTCGATCGCCAGCGTAAAGAACGACTCCTCGACACCCAGCCCCTGCCGGGCCGCGGCGGCGATCGCCCCGTCGTAGAACGCCGTGTTCTTCACGGCCTGGTTGTAGATCGTGGGATTGCTCGTCAGGCCGGTCACCGACAGGTCGCGGACGTAGCGGGCGAGCGTGCCGTCGTCGAGCATGCCGCGGGTGATGGTGTCGAGCCAGAGGCTCTGGCCGAGATCGTGCAACTGGCGCGTGGCTTTGGTCATCGTTCACCTCGCTCGATCGTGGATGCGGGCTGCAACTCGGCCGGCGGCCGCGGTCAGCGGCGCGGAGCCGTTCCCATCTCGCGTTGCAGTTGCCGGTAGGCCTCGACGGCCATCCGGTCGCACTGCTCGTTCTCCGCATGGCCGCTGTGGCCGGCGACGTGCGTGAAATGGATCGTATGAGACGACGCCAGCCGGTCCAACTCCCGCCACAGATCCTCGTTCTTGACGGCCACCAGCCGCCCCTTCTCCTTCCGCCTCCAGCCCTGCTGCTTCCATTTTGGCAGCCACTCCGACAGACCCGTCCCCACGTAGACACTGTCGGTGACGAGCTCCACGACCGTCGGCCGCTTCAGCTGCCGCAGCCCCTCGACCACCGCCGTCAGCTCCATGCGGTTGTTGGTCGTCTCGGCCTCGGCGCCGGAGTCGCTCGCCTCGCGGCCACTGCCCGGATGGCGGAGCACGTAGGCCCAGCCGCCGGGGCCGGGATTGCCGCTGCACGCTCCGTCCGTGAACAGCACCACTTCGGAATCGTCCCTGGCCTTTGCCATCACGCTCTCCATGCCTCGTTGTTCGCGGCCGCGCCCGCCGCCAGCCGGCCGGGCGCGGCCGCGTCCCCGGCGCCGAGCCGCCCGGGCAGCCTGACGAAGAACCGGCTGCCGCGGCCGAGCTGGCTCTCCAGCGATACGTCGCCACCGAGCAGCCGGCAGAGCTCGCGGACGATCGACAACCCCAGCCCCGTGCCCGTGTACTCCCGCGTCATCGCATCCTCGCCGCGGCCGATCCCGCCCCCCTGCCGGAACTTCTCGAAGATCGACTGCTGCTCGTCCTCCGCGATGCCGACGCCCGTGTCGATCACCTCGAGGAGAAACTCGCTGCCGTCCTCGGCGCCGGGCAGCGGCAGGCCGCGGACCTCGACGCGGCCTCCCTCGGGGGTGAACTTGACCGCGTTCGAGAGCAGGTTGGCGAGAATCTGTTGCACCTTCGCCTGGTCCTGCTCGACGGCGTCGATCTCGGGCGCCACCTCCCAGGAGAGAGCGATCCGCTTCCGCTCCGCGAGCGGCCGCACCATGTCGCACTGGGCCGAGACCACCGCCTCCAACCGGAAGGGCGTCGGCCGGACCTCCATCTTCCCGGCCTCGATCTTGGCCAGGTCGAGGATGTCGTTGATCATCTCCAGGAGCATCCGCCCCGAGGTGCGGATGTTCTCCACGTAGCGGCGTTGCTTGTCGTCGAGCGACTGGATCGAGCCGAGAACGTCGGAGAAGCCGATGATGCTGTTGAGCGGCGTCCGCAACTCGTGGCTCATGGTGGCGAGAAAGTCCCCCTTCAGCCGGTTCATCTCGTAGAGGTTGAGGTTCGCCTGGGCGAGCTCGTCCACCTTCTCGTCGAGGGTGGAATTGGCCTTGCGCAGCTCCTCCTGCGACTCGATCAGCCCGCGCAGCATGCGGTTGATGGCCACGCCGAGATCCTCGAACTCGTCGGCGGTGTGGATATCGGCCCGGGCCTGCGTGTTGCCGCGCCGCACCTCGTCGGCCACGTTGCGCAGGTCGGCCAGCGGCTTGACGATCACGTAGCGGACGATCGCGTAGGCGGCGAGCATGGCGAGGAACATCGTCATGATCGCCGTCGCCAGGAGGATCGCCCGGTTGCGATTGATCGCCGCCTGCCGGTCCTTCGTCGGCATCACGATCTTGACCACGCCCATCAGTTCGCCGGCGGCCAGCCGGCGCCGCGCCGGCTTGTCCGGATCCTCCGCATCACAGCCGGTCGCCACCCCGGGATGACAGTGGCAGATCAGGCACTGCTCGCGGGCCCGGACCGGCTGGTAGTAGTGGTACTCCGCCTTGTCGGTAATGTCGTACTCGCGGTACTCGGGTGCCGGCCCGGGCACGGCGTCGCCCCCCTCGGCGGTCGGCGCGGGCTGCTTGAGGAACAACTCGACGATGCGGGCGTCGAGCCGATTGATGCCCGCCATCTCCGCGGCGGTCGGATCGAGCTTCAGGAGCTGCTCGCTGGGGCCGGCGACCGACGTGCCGTCGTCGCTGACCTTCGCTTTCGTCCCGAACATCTGGTTCAGGTAGGTGATGCCCGGGCTGAGTGTTTCATTCGGCTCGAGCTTGAGCCAGTGATACTGCCACAGGTAGGCGTCGACGAGCTGGCGGCCGGTCGACCGCGTCGTCTCGTACACGACCCGCTCGGTCAACTTGCCGTACCACCAGAAGCTCCCGGCGATGAGCACGAACAGGCAGAGCCCGAAGAGAAACCGGCACTTCCGCTCCAGGCTCGTTTCGCCGAGGACGTCTCTGAGGGATCGATAGGCCATGAAGGTGCTCGCGGGGAACCGCCATGGTAGCGAAACCTCGCCTCCAGCCGATGGCCTGCCCTCAGTCCCACCACCAGCGGTCGCCATCCGGCCGCGGTCCGATCGCCGCCCGCCGGTCCTCGAACTCGGCCGCGGGGCAGACGGCGACCCGCTCCGGGGCGGTGAGCTCCTCGGGCATGATCGAGACTCCCCCGGCGGGCGCCAGCAGCACCCGCCCTTTCCAGACGACGTTCACGGCACAGGGCATCCGCCGTGGCGGCGGCAGCATCTCCGTGGCGACGACCCGCTCGTCGCGGAGACCGGCTGCGTCCCAGGCAATCGCCCGCGCCCAGCCCTCCCGGCGCATGAATGCAGCCAGCACGAGCAGGTCGATGCCGTTTCGCAACTGGGCGAACACGGCACTGCGGTCGGTGATCTGCGGATACCGAGCCGTGAACGCCGCCGCAAAGGCCTCGGCCGTCGCGCCCCCCCTGCCGCCGCGATCCACCAGACGACCGTCGGGCCCGATGGCGAGATCCTCGGTCGAGAGCCGGACGCCGCGGCCCAGCACCGCGCACGACCGGCGATCGTCGGCCACCCGGAGGCAGCGGTCGTCGGGGCGAAACCACCAGCGTTGCAGCGTGTTCGGCGGCGCGGACTGGAGGCCGCCGAGGAACGTCCGCAGCGGCACGGGCGGCGGCTCGAGGTCGATGGCGATGAGTTTCATGCGGTAGTCGGCCTCCACCAGCACGCGGGCGAGGTGCGTGGCGGCGGAGATGCCGAACACCCGCACGTCGGCATCGCCGAGGGCCGCCTGCAGGCCGCCATGGATGCGCGCGGCGACCGCCTGGCGTTCACCGTCCGCCACCGACCGCGGAACCGTCCGCTGGAACTGACGGAGCCGCTCCAGCGACTCGGGCGCCGGGTCGATGGAGCAGCCCACCGACTGCGGCCCCCGCCCGCCGGGCCAGAAAGCCCGCAGCGCCACGCACAGATCCTCGAGAAGGATCACCGGCCGCCCCGTCTGGATCGCGACGGCCCGGCCGACCGCGTCCTCGCGCCAGCCTCCCGCCTCGCCGGCGATCACGATGTCGCCACGGTCGGGAAAGAGGAACACGAACTCGATCCGCGTCAGCCCGGCGACGTGCCGCTCGATCGGATCCGGTCCGGCACCGGCCGCCGCCCGGCGCCGGATCGCGGCATCGAGCCCGACGAGCGAGATCTTCCGCAGCGGCGCATGCCGCAGCACACCGGCCGGCAGCGCGGCCCGGGCGGCCGCGACCCGCTGCGCCGCGATCAGTCCTCCGGGATCCTCGACCGCCCGGCGCGAGACCACGCCCTCGGCGTCGATCGCCACGCCGAACTCCGGCAACTGCAGCGTCGTGCCCCCCTGGCCGCGGGCCGGGCCGAACGCCGGCATGTTCTGCGTCGTCCCCGACTGGCCGTCCGCCACGCCGCCGAGCAGGGCGGTCAGGCACGCGGCGAGCACGCCCCGGGAGGCAGGGCCACGGCGGGCCACCCGGCGGCGGTGCGTCGCGTCCAGCCGCATGGGTCCTCCGTCACTGCCGACGCAGCAGTTTGTCGAGCCGGTGGCCGGAGAGCGTCCACTCGCCCGATGGCTGCTTCACGCGGCCGCCCGGCCCGGGATCGGCTCCCTCCTCGGCGGGCAGCGGCACCAGCGCGGCCGTCCAGCGATAGGCCGGACGCGGTCCGGCGGCCTGCCCCCAGTCCTCGAGCAGCCGCTGCGCGGACCGGGCATGTGCCGGGATCACCCGGTCTCCCTTCTGGATCACCAGTTCATGCACACCGGTCCAACCGAACCACGGATAGCAGGCGGTGTGCGCCGGGATCCAGTGGCCGCCGCCCCGGTCGTCGACGAGATAAAACTCCGCCCAGTTGTGGTTGGGGACCCAGACGAGGCGGGCCGGGATCTCCGCCCGCCGGCAGAGGGCGACGAACACGCCCGCCATCTCCTCGCAGTCGCCGACGGTCTCCTCGATCGCCTTGACGACGCTCGTGTAGGGGCCAATGCGGGGTCGGATGTTCTCTCGCACCCACGTCCAGCACCGCCGCGCGAAATCCCAGGGGTGTTCGCTGCCGGGACCGCGGAGCGTGTCGAAGAGCCGCCGCACCGGCGCGGATCCGGTCTCGATGCCGGGGCTGTTGCCGAGGTAGCGGTCGCGGATGTCCTGCGCCGGCCGCGGCTGCCGGGCGGGAAACCGGTCGCGCTCGTGGCCGAAATACTGCTTGGCGATCGAAAGCTGGTAGCGGGCGGTCGCGCGGATCACCTGACCGCCGCCGATCGCGGCCGCCGAGACGAGCAGCTGTGCCGCGCCATCGCCCACGACCTGCACCCTGGCCTGGCAGCCCTCCGTCTCGATCTGCACGTCCTCGATCGGCTGCTCCGGATGCGGCGCCGGCACGGGCGTGCTCGCCCGCAGGTTGGTGGCGTTGCCGCGCCCCCGCATATCGATCCCGACGGTGAGTTCGAACGGCCGCCGGTCGTAATAGCCGGCCGGCTCCCGTGGAGGGGCGGCATCGATCCAGCGGCCGTCCCCGACGACGGGATTCACCGAATAGGCAGGGGGCGTCGCCTCCGCCGCCCGGCTGCCGACCGCCATGCCGCCGGCGGCGGACACTCCCCACGCCACGAAGGACCTGCGGTCGAGCGGCATCGTCGCGGCACCGGGAGGGATGGCCATCGTGGCGAGACCATGGATGCCTCGGGGACCCGGGAATCACCGAAATCATACCACGGCAGAACGGCGCCGCATCCACCTGCAGCCTCCACACGCGGCCCGCCGCGAACGACCGGCGATGGGGCATGGGCAACCCCGCCGGGCGTCACGCGCACGGTTCAATTTGAACGCGTTTCAGAGCATCTCGACCGGATCGACGTCCACGATCCAGGCGACCTCGTCCGGCGTCCGCGCCGCGGCGGTCGCCCGGCGGACGAGGTCACGGAGCACGTCGCCATCGGCCCCGTGCACCTGCACGTGCCAGCGGTAGCGCTCGCGGAGCCTCGTGATCGGGGCCGGCGCCGGCCCGAGGACGCGAACCGCGGGATCCTTCGCCGCCTCGCGCAGCCGTGTCGCCAGGTGTCCGGCCCACTCCTCTGCCGCCCGCTCGGCGAGGCTCCGGACGACGAGCCGGACGACGTGCCCGAACGGCGGGTAGAGGAGTGCCTCGCGGATCGGCAGCTCGCTGCGCACGAAGGCCTCGTAGTCGTGCAGAGCGGCCGCCCGGATCGCCGGATGATCGGGCGTGCTCGTCTGCACCACGACGCGGCCGCCGAGCGGCCCGCGGCCGCTCCGGCCCGCCACCTGCGTGACCAGCTGGCAGGTCCGCTCCGCCGCGCGGAAGTCGGCGAGGTGCAGGGCGGCGTCGGCGTTGACCACGCCGACGAGCATCACCGCCGGGAAGTCGAGCCCCTTGGCGATCATCTGCGTGCCGACGAGGATGTCGATCTGCCGGTTGCGAAAGGCGTCGAGCGTCTTCTCGTGGCTGCCGCGGGCCCGCATCGTGTCGGTGTCCATGCGGGCCACCGCGGCGTCGGGAAAGGCCCGCCGCACCTGCTCCTCGAGCCGCTGCGTGCCCGTGCCGCGCTGCACGAGTCCCGGCGCCTGGCAGGATGGGCAGGCGCCGGGCAGCCGGGTGACGAGCCCGCAGCCATGGCAGATGCCCCGGTCGCCCGGCTGGTGGAGCGTGACCGCGAGGTCGCACTGCGGGCAGCGGACCGCGGTCCCGCAGGCCTCGCACTGGACGTGCGTCGCGAAGCCGCGCCGGTTGAGGAGCAGCATCACCTGGCCGCCCGAGTCGAGGGCCCAGCGGACGCCGGCCGCCAGCCGCGGGCTGATCACGCCCCGGCTGCGGGCGCCGCGCTCGCGGAGGTCGACGGTGATCACGGCGGGGAGCTGCGAGCCGCCGACCCGATCGGCGAGCCGGCACATCGTCCACTCCCCCTTCAGGCAGCGGGCGAAGGTCTCGAGCGCCGGCGTGGCGGAGCCGAGGACGAGCGGCACCTTCTCCGCGCGGGCGATCCACTCGGCCACGTCGCGGGCGTGGTAGCGCGGGGCCGTGCCCTGCTTGAACGAGCTCTCGTGCTCCTCGTCGATGACGATCAGGCCGAGCCGCGGGGCGGGGGCGAAGATCGCGCTGCGGGCGCCGACGATCACGTTCACGCGGCCGGCTGCGATCTCGCGCCACTGGGCGTGCCGCTCGGCCGGGGTGAGGTGGCTGTGGAGCACGGCCACCGCGCCGAACCGGGCCCGGAAGCGGTCGCAGGTCTGCGGTGTCAGGCTGATCTCGGGCACGAGGACGATCGCCTGCCGGCCGTAGGCGACGGTCTCCTCGACCGCCTGCAGGTAGACCTCCGTCTTGCCGCTGCCGGTGACGCCGAAGAGCACGATCGTCTCGTGCCGCGACTCCGTCATCGCCCGCCGGATCGACCCCAGGGCGGACGCCTGCGCCGGCGAGAGTTCATCCGGCCGATCGTGGCGGATCCGCTCCCGTTCCGGGCTCCGGTTCCCGCGTGGCAGCTCGACGGCCCCCGCCTCGGCGAGGAGGCCGAGCCTGACGAGCCGGCTGATCACCGCCCGGCTGGCGTTGCTCGCCCGTGCCAAGTCGTCGGCCGTCCGCGGCTCGGTGGCGGCGGCGAGGACGCGGGCCTGCGGCGGCGTCGGCCGGCGCGGCGGGGCGGCCCCCGTCGCCACCAGGAGCGACGCGGTGCGGACGCGGGTCCGGAGCCGGACACCGGAGGGGAGCACCGCCTCCAGCACCTCCCCCCAGCGGGCCAGCCAGCGGTCGGCCATCCACTTCGTCAGTTCCAGCATCCGCTGCGAGAGGAGCGGCTTCTCGTCCTCGACGCCGCCGACACTCTTGAGGGGCGTCTGCGGCAGCTCCCCCTCGCGGACGGCGACGCAATACGCCAGCCGCTCCCGGTTCGAACGGCCCAGCGGCACGCGGACCCGCCGCCCCGGCTCGACCTGGGCGGCGAGCGACTCCGGCACGAGATAGTCGAGCGGCTTGTCGACGCCGTCGGGGAGGACGACGGTGGCGATGATGCCGCGGACGGCGTCGTCCTCGGCCCACTGCGGCCGAACCTCGAACAGTTCGCGCTGGCTTGTGCGTTCACCCCACATGGTCATGATTAGAGCAGACGAGAGATTGCCGGAAACAGCCGGCGGCACCGGCGGAGCAAGGCACATGCGAATCGGCATCTTCGGCGGCAGTTTCAACCCGGTCCACGTCGGCCACCTGATCGCTGCCGAGTGCGCCCGCGAGCAGGCGGGCCTCGACCGCGTCCTCTTCGTCCCGGCGGCGCTGCCGCCGCACAAGCAGGACCGGACGCTGGCCCCGGCCGAGCAGCGGGTCGAGATGCTGCACCTCGCGGTCGATGGCCACGAGGCGTTCGCCGTGTCGACGATCGAGATCGATCGCGGCGGCGTGAGCTGGACGGTGGAGACGCTCGCGGCCCTGCGGGATGCCCGGCCCGACGACGACCTCGTGCTGCTCCTCGGGCCCGACGCCGTGGCGGATCTCCCCGGCTGGCGCGAGCCGGAGCGGATCGCGGACCGCGCCGAGCTGCGCGGCTTCGAGCGGGAAACGCTCGACGACCTCGGCCGAATCGCGCGCGACCCGCGGCTCGCGACCCTGCTCGGAGCCGATGGCGTGGCCGCGCTCCTCGCCAACCGGATCCGTCTGCCGGCGATCGGAATTCGGGCCAGCGACCTGCGGGCCGCGGTCGCCGCAGGCCGCAGCATCCGCTACCGCACGCCCCGGGCGGTGGAGCGGTACATCGCGGCCCAGGGCTTGTACCACGGCGACATTCCGGACGTGTCTGCCCGCGTCTGACCCGGGCGCCGTGGAAAACCGTCGATCCCTCTTGCCTTCACGTTTCGGGCGTGCAAAGGGTTGAACGTGAGCGGCAAGCGGAAACGGTCCCCGGGCCGGATCCGGTTCCCGCCACGCTGGGTTCGGATGACGAGTGACGCGGGCACCGCGCTGCGGGGCCCGGCCACCGCGTAGGCCGACATGAGCAGACTTTCCTTGCGGGAAGCCGTTCATGGCGGCCTTTTTTGTTTTTTCACCAGTGCCTTGGGCTTTTGTTTCCGGGCTTGCTCCCGGGTTGCGTTGCTTTCCCACTCAAGCCGCCATGGCCGGCGCACGATCGCTTGGAGATCACGGCCATGTGCAGTTTTATTCCCTCGTGTGATCGACGTTTCTCTCCTGCTTCCCTGGGCGCGACGTGTCTCGGGGCCAGCCTGTCGCTGGCCCTGCTGCTGGCCTCGACCTGCTCCGCCACGACGATCACGTTCACCGCGGCGGGAACGTCGCCGGAAGGCACGCCGCTGCTCGTATCCGCACGGCTCGACACGGCGGGAGACGCCGGGGGCGGGCAATCCGTCGAACCTCGTGGCCGTCAAGGACTTCAACGAGGGTTGGCAGTTCAAGACGCTCGCGCCGCCGCCGGCCTATTCCGGGCTCGGGTTCGGCACGGGCCCTGACTTGGTGCTGCTGCCGGAACCCGGCAGCCTGTCGATCGCCGCCCTCGGCGGACGAACGTGGGCCTGCCGATGCCCGGGGCATCCGCTACAGTGCGGCTCCCGCTCGGCATCGACTCGCCCGCCATGCACGACTTCGACCTCGTCCTGACGCTCACCGCCGCGCTCACGGCGGCGCTCGTGCTCGGGTACGCCACCCACCGCCTCCGGCTGTCGCCGATCGTCGGCTACCTGCTCGCCGGCCTGGCGGTCGGCCCTGCCACCCCGGGCTACGCGGCCGATGCCGCCGTCGCCGGGCAGCTCGCCGAGGTCGGCGTCGTGCTCCTCATGTTCGGCGTCGGCCTCAACTTCCACCTCCGCGAACTGCTCGACGTGCGCCGCGTCGCCGTGCCCGGTGCCCTCGTGCAGAGCGGCGTGGCGACGGCGCTGGGCGCCGTCACTGGGCACCTGCTCGGCTGGGGCTGGGCGACCGGCCTCGTCTACGGCGGCGCGATCTCGGTGGCCAGCACCGTCGTGCTCGTCCGTGTCCTCGCCGACAACGCCGACCTGCACACCCGGACCGGCCGGATCGCCGTCGGCTGGCTCGTCGTCGAGGACCTGCTGACCGTGGCGGCGCTCGTGCTCCTGCCGGCCCTCTTCGGTCCGGACCGCGCCGGCCTCGGCGGCATCGCCGCGGCGGTCGGCGGGGCGGCGCTGAAGATCGCGGCCCTCGTGGCGGCGACGCTCGTCGTCGGCGGCCGGCTCGTGCCCCGGCTGCTGGAGCGGGTCGCGGCCACCCGCTCGCGGGAGCTGTTCACGCTCGCCATCCTCGTGGTGGCGCTCGGCATCGCGGTCGTCGCCACGAAGGTGTTCGGCGTCTCGATGCCGCTGGGCGCGTTCCTCGCCGGAATGATCGTCGGCCGCAGCGAGTTCAGCCTCCGCGCCGCCACGGAGGCCCTGCCGATGCGCGACGCCTTCGCCGTGCTGTTCTTCGTCTCGGTGGGGATGCTCTTCGATCCCCTCACGCTCCTGCGACAGCCCGGGGCGATCGCAGCCACGCTGGCGATCGTGCTCGTGGCCAAGCCGCTGGCGGCCCTGGCGATCATGTGGACGCTCGGCCTGCCGACGCGGACGGCCCTGCCCGTGGCCGCATCGCTGGCACAGATCGGCGAGTTTTCCTTTCTCCTGGCCGCCCTCGGCGAGCAGCTGGGCGTGGTCGATGCCGCCGTCCGTGACTCGCTCGTGGCAGCGGCCATCGTCTCGATCACGCTCAGTCCGCTCCTCTACCGGGCGAGCGACCGGCTCCTGAATCGGCTCGCCCGCACGGGACTGCTTCCGGCCGCCGACAACGCCGAGACCGATGACGAATCGGCCGGGGAGCCGGCCCGGCACCGGGCCCTGGTCGTGGGCTACGGGCCGGTGGGGCAGACGGTCACCGAACTGCTCCTCGACAACGGCATCGTGCCGACGGTCATCGAGATGAACCTCGACACCGTGCGCCGGCTGCGGGCCTTCGGCGTCCGCGCCATCTACGGCGATGCCAGTCGCCCCGAGATCCTCGTCGAGGCGGGCATCGCCGGCGCCGAGAACCTCGTGCTCACGTCAGGGTCGAGCAGCGTCGACGCGGAGATCGTCCGCCGCGCCAAGGAACTCAACCCGCGCGTCCACGTCCTCGCCCGCTCGCACTACGTCCGCGAGCTGCCCCGGCTGCGCAAGGCGGGGGCCGAGGACGTCTTCTCCGCGGAAGGGGAGGTCGCGCTGGCGTTCACGGTGCGGATCCTCGAGCGGCTCGGCGCCGGCGGCGAGCAGATCGACCGCGAGCGGGCCCGGGTCGAGAAGACGTTCCGCGAGGGCTGACGCGCCGCCCGCCGTCTGCTTCAGCCCGCGCCACCCGGCCGTGCCGGTCCGGCGCCGGCCCGCGCAGCCGCGAGCCGGGCGTCGAGGAGCCGGCTGCGCGGTTCGGCGTCGAGCCGCGGATCGGGGGCGATGGCCGCGAGCAGCCGTTCGAGCCGCGCGGCGACGGGCTGCTCGAGGTTCAGGAGAATGACCGGACTGCCACCGACCGCGCACAGGCCACCGGCGAGATCGCCGAGCGGTTCCTCGCGGACCTCGTAGCCGAGTTCGCGGGCCAGTTGCAGCGCCTCGTGCAGGAGACCGAGCGTCTGGGACATCGCGTGACCCTCAGCGGCTCCACGGGGAGGCGGGGAGCCCGCGCTGCTGACGCCGCTCCTCGAGCGCCCGGCGATGCTCGACGTACCGGGCCCGCTGGGCGGGTGACGTCCGGTCGAGAATCGACTTGCGGAAACGATTGCGATCCTCCTCCGTGCCCCCGCGCCGGCCGCCGGGACCGCGGCCGCCAGCGCCGCCACCTCCTCCGCCCCCCGCGCCGCTTCCACTCCCGCCACCGCCGGCACCGCCGCCACCGGCTCCCCCGCCGCCAGTGCCGCCGCGACGCGACTCGTAGACCTTTTCCATCATCATCTCGCGGTCGATCTGCCGATCGAGTTCCGCGTCCCGCTTGTCGGGCGCAGTCGCGAAATAGCGGTCGATCGGCACCGAGAATGCCGACCGCATCCGACCGCCGCGGGCCTGCTCCTGGAGGTTCTCAGGGAGTTCGTCGATCCGCCTTTCGATCTCCTCCATCGAGTTGAGCATCGCCGTGGCTTCGGCCGGCGTGCTCGGCCCGCCGCTGGCCTGGTACTTCTCCGCGACCTCGTCCCGCTGTTTGCGGATCTCCACGACCCGCGGGTCGACGGGACCGCGCAGCCAGCCGAACCACCACGCCGCCAGCAGCCCGATCGCGGCCACGAGGAACGCGAGCACGGCGAGCCCGATCCAACCGCCCCCCTCGGCATCGGTCGTGCTGCCACGCGTCTTGGTTCGTGTCGCTGTCATTGGCAATCACTCCGCATCTGATCGCGGCCGCAGCGCCGGGCTCAGAGATTTTCCACGTGGCCGTCGAGGTACAGGAAGTTGCGGGCCCCGTCCGGAGGCGGCTTGTCGGCGGCGTTGAACTCCGTCTCTTCGCCCCCCGGCGCGAAGCCGGTGCCTCCGTGAAATGCCTCGAACTCGTAGAGCACCCAGAGCTTCGACGTGGCCCCAAGGTTGCCGCGGAACATGATCGCCTGCTCCAGCGTCTTCCCCGACTTTTGGTCGGCGGCGAGCAGGCGCCGGATCGGATATTCGTAGCTCGTTCCCTCGTAGGGCCGGTCCTTGTATTCGGCCGGTCGGTCCGCCACGGGCATCGAATCAAGTTGCTGCTTGATGGCGTCGGCAGTCGTCCCAGAGCGCACGAAGTAAACGCTGTCCGAGGGGCAGCGGAAGACCTCGCGGTTCGACTCCAGATAGGGTGCCAGCGCGGCCGCGATGCTCGGACGCGGCGGCGCGGCGGGCCAGCGGTCGAGGATCTCGAAGCTCGGCAGTTGGGCAGCGACGGGAAACCGGCCGCGCTGCCCGCCGCCGCTGGCACGGTCGAGGTAGGCGGTCAGGGCGGCGCCGATCTGCTTGAGGTTCGCCTTGCACGTGATGCGCCGGCCCGTCTCGCGAACCGACTGGACCGCGGGAATCAGCATGCCCATCAGCAACGCGATGATGGCGATGACGACGAGGAGCTCCACGATCGTCATGGCGGCACGGCCGCGACAAGTCCGGTCAGGATGACTGCGCATGGTGTCGGTGTCTGGCAGGGTGCCGCGGCGCACCGACGGGAGGAAGCGGCAAGCCACGGCGGTCCATTCGGGTTCGCGGAGATTCAACGGTCAAAAAGCCCACAGGGTGCGGAGCTCGTGAGTGTACAGCCGCGACGTTCCCCCTGACGATAGTCCACGGAGGACCGGGAGTCCGTCCACACCGCTCATTTTTCGACACGGCGGGCGGGCTGCGGCCGGCGAGAGGTTCCGATCACGGCCCCCTGGGGGGCGGTGCGGATCCGGGAATCTGGCGAAGGAAAAATGCTCGAGGGATCGTCGCAACCGACCGGCGCGGCAGCCGAATCGACGGGGGTGCAACCGCGCCGGGAACTGATCCCGGTCCACGGTCTGCCGCCGGCGGCAGACGCTGCCGAGGCATCTCCCCGTGCCGCTGCGGCGACCGCCGCCCGGCATGCGGCCGAGGTCGCGGCCCTGCGTCGGCAGGTGCTCGAGGCCCGCAAGCAGGCCGCTCTCGGCGAACTTCTGGGCACGACCGCCCACGAGTTCAACAACGCCCTGACGACGATCCTCAACTACGCCCGGATGGGCCTCCGGCATCGCGATCAGGCGACGCGTGACAAGGCCCTGGAGCGGATTCTCTCGGCGGGCACCCGGGCTGCGCGGATCGCCTCCAGCGTGCTCTCGATGTCGCGCAGTCGCTCGCCGCGGCTCGAGCCCACCGATCTCGGCCATGTCGTCGAGGACGTGCTCGTGCTCCTCGAGCGGGAGCTGATGAAGTACCGGGTCCAGGTGGAGCGGGAGTTTGCCCCCGTGCCCCGGGTGATGGCCAATCCGGGCCAGGTGCAGCAGGTGCTGCTCAACCTGCTGGTGAACGCCCGGCAGGCGATGCCGCAGGGCGGACGGCTGATCCTGCGTCTGGCCCACGATCCGGCCGCCGGCCTCGTCGATCTGACCGTTCGCGACACCGGCTGCGGCATGACGCCCGAGGTGATGCGGCGGATCTTCGAGCCGCACTTCACCACGAAGTCTGGCCCCGACGAGACCGGCAAGGGGGGCACGGGCCTCGGCCTCGCCTCGTGCCGCGAGATCGTCGAGGCGCATCGTGGCCGGATCCGCGTGGAGAGTGCGCCGGGCCGGGGCACGGCGATCACGATCCGTCTGCCCGTTCCGCAGGCCGCTGCCGCCTGACGCTTTCTGAACGGCACTGCTCGGCGCGGCCCTCACCGGCGGCGCACTCGCCCAAGCCGCCGGAGGACGGCAGAAGCCTCGTCGCTGAGGCAGGATAGCCTCACGCTCCTCGACTTCCGCCGATCCTCCGGCTTCGTCGCCTAGCACTGCGAGCCGGGCTCCGCCCGGCGACCGCAAGCCGGAGCAGACGCTGTGTCGGCTGCGACAGCGCGAAAACCTGCAAGCCTCACGCTCCTCGACTTCCGCCGATCCTCCGGCTTCGTCGCCTAGCACTGCGAGCCGGGCTCCGCCCGGCGACCGCAAGCCGGAGCAGACGCTGTGTCGGCTGCGACGGCGCGAAAGTCACGCATAGCCTCACGCTCCTCGACTTCCGCCGATCCTCCGGCTTCGTCGCCTAGCACTGCGAGCCGGGCTCCGCCCGGCGACCGCAAGCCGGAGCAGACGCTGTGTCGGCTGCGACAGCGCGAAAACCTGCAAGCCTCACGCTCCTCGACTTCCGCCGATCCTCCGGCTTCGTCGCCTAGCACTGCGAGCCGGGCTCCGCCCGGCGACCGCAAGCCGGAGCAGACGCTGTGTCGGCTGCGACGGCGCGAAAGTCACTCATAGCCTCACGCTCCTCGACTTCCGCCGATCCTCCGGCTTCATCGCCTAGCACTGCGAGCCGGGCTCCGCCCGGCGACCGTAAGCCGTTGCAGACGCCGGGTCGGCTGCGACGGCGCGAAAGCCTGCAAGCCGGAGCAGACGCTTACCCAGGCACGCCCGAAGCGCACGACGCGTGCGCTGGGCATGCCTTTGCATCCGGCTGCGGCCGCGGTGCGAACATGTCGGACGGGAGCCCACCTTCCGTTCACCTCCACCACAACGAGGCGCGCCATGAGCCACGACGGATTCACGGTTCCGCTGATCGTAGCGCTCCTTGCGCTGCATGCGGTCGGCCCGTCTTCGGTGCCGGCCGCCGACTTGCCCGCGGATACCAACCGCTTGGAACGGCTGACACCCCAGCAGGCCCGCACGCTGGCGGCGGAGTTTCCGGGGACCAGAATCGAAATCGACGTCCGTCACGCCGATCGCTCGCTCTTGGGGGATGCCTTGCCGCCGGCGACAAGCGCAGCAAACGACGGGGCCCGGGCGGCTGTCGTTGCGGGCCTGCCGCTGAACGGACTCACGTCGATCGATGCCGAAACGGCGGCGGCTTTGGCGACGTACGCCAGGGGACGGCTGTTGCTCAACGGCCTCACCGAAATGAACTGCGACACGGCCCGGGCCCTCGCCGGATTCAAGGGCCAGGGGCTGTACCTCGACGGTCTGTCGTCTCTCGATGCCGAATCGGCGCATGCGCTCGCCGCGTACGAGGGTCGAGCGCTTTCCGAGCTGGATGGGGCTGCGGACATCGTGGGCGGCCACTCCCTCTCCCTTTCCGGACTGACGCGGATCGATGTCGACACGGCCCGGGCCCTCGCGAGATTCGGGCCTCGTTCCTCCTTGATGCTCGAGGGCCTGACCACTCTCGACACCGACACGGCGGAGGCACTTGCCGCTTCCCGGGCTGCCCAACTGCGGCTCGACGGCCTCGAAACTCTCCCGGCAGACACGGCCCGGGCGCTGGCGGCGTTTCGGGGCCAGTCGCTGCATCTCACCGGCCTGAAGACGCTCGATGCGACCGCGGCACTGGCGCTGGCGGACTACGCGGGTTGTCTTCGGCTCGACGGTCTGACGACGCTCGACGCCGGCACCGCTCGAGCGCTGGTAGCCGCGCGCGGATGGACGGGCAGCCTCCCGAACGTGGCCACGCTCGATCTTGCCACCGCAAGGGTGCTACTCAGGTTCGACTCCTCGACGTCCGACGGCCTCGATCTCACAGGGCTGACGACCCTCGACGCCGAGACCGCCGAGGCGCTCGCCCAGTACCCCAGGGGGCTGGCCCTGAAGACAACGACCACGCTGGATGTCGGCGACAATCGCGGGGTGGGGCGGCTACGGTGTGATGCGTTGTCGTTTCCCACCCTGACGATGATCGACGCCGCCGAAGCCCAAAAGCTCGCGGCATTCCCGGGCCGACAGCTGGCACTCCCTGGATTGATCGCGCTCGATCCAGCCGCCGCGGATGTGCTTGTCGGCTTGCAGGCCTGGCGGATTGCTTACCTGCCGCAACTGGCCACGCTCGACGCCGCCACGGCCCGCGTCCTGGCGCGATTCCCAGGCCCGCAACTCAGCCTCGCCAACCTGACCAGTCTCAAGGCCGACACGGCCGCAGCGCTCGCGGCGTTTCCGGGTGAATCGCTGCATATCGGCGTCAAGGCACTCGATGCCGACGCCGCGCGGGCGCTCGCCGCCTCCCGGACGCGACATCTGCAACTCTCCGGCCTCTCCGTGATCGACGACGAGACCGCCAGAGCGCTCGCCCGTTTCACGGGAACGCGACTCGACCTCCGTTACGTGGCCGGCCTGTCAGCCGACGCCGCGCGGGCGATCACCACGGCCCCCGCCTGGGATGGCCACCTCCCCGCATTGAAGACGATCGACGACGAGACCGCGGCCGTGCTGGCGGCGGCGACGAAGTGGGACGGAAGATTGTTGCATGTCTCCGCGTTGACCGTCCGCTCGGCCCGTGCGATCGCCGGGGCCAAAGGAAACACGCTCAACCTGTCCGGCCTGCGCAGGCTCGACCGCGACGTCGCCGACGCTCTCGCGGGCTTCGCCGGCACCACACTGGCCGTTCGCGGCCTGACCGCGCTCGACGCGCCGACGGCCGACGCCCTCGTCGCGATTCCTTCATGGGATGGCCGACTCCCCTGCTTGACGGCCTTTTCGGCTCCGGACTCCGTCGCCGTGGCCAAAGCCCTCGCCACGCGCAAGGGCCAGCTCGCTCTCCCCAACCTCCAGAAGATCTCCCCCCAGACGCTCACGGCCCTGATCGCCAAGAAGGACGTCGAGATCCCGCTCATCAAGACGCTGGAGCTGATCCCCGAGCCCGACGGCAGCGCGACCGAGGACTTCGTGATTCCCGAGGACTTCGCCGAGCGGCAGAAGAAGCGCCGGTGACGTCGGCCGTCCCATGCCTCCAGCCCGCTCAATCGGCCGCGAGATTCTTGAGAATCTTGCGGGCCAACGGTTCCTTGACTTCGGAATGGCGCGGCACGGCCTCCACGGCGCCTGTCTTCGGGTTCAGCCACAGTGAGTGGGCACTGCCCTCTCTCTTCAGATAGCAGCCGGCGATCCGCAAACGGCGCTCGAGATCCCGCCGCTTCATTCGACGGTTACCGTCGCTTGGATGGCATCGGTGGGCAAGCCACGAAGCATGTCCTCGCGGCGATCGGCGAGGATCAATTCAATCGCCGCTTTGAGGCTCTCCTTGGCATGTTCGACAGTTTCTCCCTGTCCATTCGCACCAGCAATCTCGGGGCACATGGCCCAGTAGCCACCTTCCGGTGCTGCTTCGATGATGGCGGTGAACTCGGCTTTCACGATGTCCCTCTTCCGGCGGTCTGGCGTGCGGCCACTCCGACCGCGAACACGAACCAGTATGCCCGTTACGGTGCCCGGTGTCGAACATCCGCTTGTTCCACTGGCCAGGACGACTCACATGTGCAAGCCGGCTGCCGCGGACGTCCCTGGCAAACCACCATGACCGCGTCGTGGGCGAAACCGACGACTTCTGGAAGGCCTTCGTCAAGGCCGGACGGGATGCCCCGGCGCGGGGCAATCTCGTGCCCGAATCGTGAGACGAGCCTTGCTAGCCGGGGGTGAGCCCGGCGCCGGTAAGCCGGAGCCGACGCCGGGACGGCGGCGACGGCGCGACAACCACCCAGGCGGCGACGGCGCGAAACGACGCCCGCACCCGCCGCGTGTCCGGCCGCCCCGGCACGCCTACAATCGGGGCACCTTCCAGGAATCCACCCGCATGACCGCAGCTCCCCTCCCCGCCACGCTGGCCGACCTCCGCGCCAGCGGCTGGCTCAGCCGGACCGTCAAGGAAGAGGTGCGCGACAACTTCCTGCGCATGCTCCGCGACGGCAGCGAACTCTTTCCCGGGATCGTCGGCTATGACGACACGGTCATCCCCTCGATCAACGTCGCCCTGCTGGCCGGGCACGACATGCTGTTTCTCGGCGAGAAGGGGCAGGCCAAGAGCCGGCTGATGCGGCTGCTGGTGCGGTTTCTGGACGCGCACCTCCCGTACCTCGACGATCCTGCCATCCCCCTCCACGACGATCCCTATGCGCCGATCACGGCCGCCGGTCGCCGGCTCGTCGCCGACCGCGACCCGCGGGACGTGCCGATCGCCTGGTGGCCCCGCGCGGAGCGGTATGCCGAGCGGCTGGCGCCGGGAACGAAGTTCGCCGACATCATCGGCGAGATCGACCCCGCCAAGCTCGCGGGGGGCACGAGCATGGCGAGCGAGGAGGCGCTGCACCTCGGCCTCATCCCGCGGATGCACCGCGGCATCTTCGCCATGAACGAACTGCCCGAACTCGACGAGCTCGTCCAGGTGGGAATGTTCAACATCCTCGAGGAGCGGGACGTGCAGATCCGGGGCTACCCGGTGAAGTTCGACATCGACGTCATGCTCCTGTTCTCGGCCAACCCATCCACCTACAACCGCTCCGGCAAGGTGATCCCACAACTCAAGGACCGGATCGGGGCCGTGATCCACACCCACTACCCGGCCGACCGCGAGCTCGGCATCCGCGTCGCCGAGCAGGAGGCGGGGGTCGACCTGGGCGGGGAGTGGCCGGTCGTCGTGCCCCACTTCATGAAACAGATCCTCGAGCAGATCACGATCGCCGCCCGGCGCAGCAAGTTCATCGACCAGCAGTCGGGGGTCAGCGCCCGGTTCTCGATCGCCAACTACGAGACGATGGTCGCCAGCGCTCGCCAGCGCGGCGTGCGGCTCGGCGAGAAGCCGGCCGTGCCCCGGATCAGCGACCTCGGCCACCTCTACGCGTCGAGCCTCGGCAAGCTGGAGCTCGATCTGATGGGAAGCCACCAGATGACGGAACGGCAGGTGCTCGACGCCGTCGTCGCCGAGGCGATCAGCGCCGTGTTCGAAGAATACGTCGAGGCGCACGGGCTGGAGGAGATCACCAAGGCCTTCGGCCGCGGGGCCAAGATCGAGGTCGGAGACATGGTGCCGTCGGCGGACTACGAGCGGCTCCTCGAAGACGTGCCAGAGGTCTGGAAAAAGGCGTTCGAGGTCAACGCCGCCCGCGACCCGGCCGTGCGGGCGAGCTGTATCGAATTCGTGCTCGCCGGCCTGTATGCCACCGAGCGAATCTCCCGGATCCAGTCCCACGGCCGCACGACCTACGACACCGGCGGCCTGCGCTGAGACGCAACCCCTTGAGCCTTGCAAATGACCCGCATGATGCAAAAAGAGGGTACGGGAGGGGTTGCCCATGCCCCGGGAACTGGCGTTGCTGACAAGCGGAGCCATGGATGGCGAAGCGCAGGCAGCATCGAGAGAGCGGAGGCCTGGAAGGCCGAAGTGAACGTCCGGCGACGGGGCGTGGGCAACCCCGACCAGCGAAACGCCTGACGATCATGTGGAATCTGCAAACGAGGTCATCCCATGCCCACGCGTGACACGCTCGGCGGCGTCCTCCACACCTACCAGAAGTACGATCCGGCCCGGATTCCACCCCCACGGCCGCCGGCGACCGACCTCGTGTCGGATGCGATGGAGCGGCTCCTCGAGTTCGGGGATCTCGACGACCCGGAGGCGCTCGGCCTGACGGAGGAGCAGCTCGCGGAGGCGGTGGAGATCACGCCCGAACAGCTGGCGATGCTCGGCCCGTCGCTCGACTCGCTGAAGCGCCGTCTGGAGGAGGCACGGCGCCGGATCCTCGAGCGGTACGAGACCACCACGGTCCGCAAGCGGGCCCGCGTCGCCTTCCACGAGTCGGCCCGCGAGGCCCGGCCGCCGGCGCGACATGCCGAGGCGTTCGCCCGCGCGGTCCGCGAGGAGCAGCTGCGCCGGCTGGAGCGGCTCTGGTACGCCCAGGAGGACGACCAGGGACGGTTCGCCGCCTTGCTTGCCGGCCTGATCGACCTGCTCGGCGAGGTCTACCAGGTCGACGAGCTGGCCGCGACGTGGCAGTTCACGGGACGGGAGAAGCTGTCGGTCGAGGAGGCGCTGGAGGTCAAGGCCCGGCTCGAGGAGATCGAGGCCCTCCTGCGCCAGCTCGAGGAGGCGCGCCGGAACGCGAAGGTGTTCCTCATCGACATGGAGGCCCTCGGCCGCCACGTCGAGGAGGGGGAGCTCGACGACCTCGGCCGCGTTCGCGAGCAGGTCCGGGAGATGCTCGCCGATCTCGCCGCCCGGCAGGGGCTGGAGCGGACCGCCCGCGGCTACGCCCTGACGCCGCAGGCCATGCGGACGTTCCAGGGGCGGCTCCTGGAGCGGATTTTCTCCGAGTTGGCGCCGGGTCGGACCGGCCGGCACCGGTCCGACGTCAGCGGCGACGGGGCCGTCGAGCTCGTGCCGACACGGCCCTACGAGTTCGGCGACTCGGTGGCCCACATGGACATCCCCGGCTCGCTCGTCAACGCCCTGCTGCGCCGGGCGGCCGCCGGCGCGGACGCCGGGCCGCTGCGGCTCGACCCGCGGGACATCGAGGTCCACCGGACCCGCAACGCGCCGAAGTGCGCCACCTCGGTCGTGCTCGACATGAGCGGCTCGATGCGCTACGGCAACCTGCATGTCAGCGTGAAGAAGATGGCGCTCGCGCTGCAGGGCCTCGTGCAGCGCGAGTTCCCCGGCGACTTCCTCCAGTTCATCGAGATGTCCTCCTTCGCCGTGCCGCGGCCCGCGGGGGAGATCGTCAAGATGATGCCCAAGCCGGTGACGGTGTTCGACTCCGTCGTCCGGCTGCGGGCCGACATGGCCGACCCGCGGATCTCCGCGGCCGACGTGCCGCCGCACTTCACCAACATCCAGCATGCCCTGCAGCTCTCCCGGCAGCATCTCGCCCGCCAGGACACGCCCAACCGGCAGGTGCTCCTGATCACCGACGGCCTGCCCACGGCCCACTTCGAGGGCAGCCATCTGTATCTGCTCTATCCGCCCCACGGGCGGACGGAGGATGCCACGCTGCGCGAGGCCCGGGCTTGCCGGCGCGAGGGGATCCGTGTCAACGTCTTCCTGCTCTCCGGCTGGTCGCAGTCCCGGGAGGACATCCGCTTCGCCTACCGGTTGGCGGAGGCGGCTGCGGGCCGGGTGTTCTTCGCCGCCGGCCGGGACCTCGACCGGTTCGTCGTCTGGGACTACGTCGCCCGGCGCCGCTCGATCATCGGCTGACCGGCGGCCGGCGGCGTTCACGCCACAGCATGCAGCCGCAGCCGGCCGCGGCAGCGGCCGCGCCGCTGGCCAGCGTCCACAAGGGCACGATCCGGTCTTGCTGCACCTCGTCGCGGTCCCGCGCCCCCTCGGCGAGATCCTCGGCCGGCAGGCCCGCCGCCCGCCGGGCCCGCGCGTCGGCCGCCGCCTGCCGGCCGAGGAACCGCCCCTCCACCTGCCGCTGGCGGATGGCGAACTTGGGGGCGATCAGGCCGATGCCGGCCAGCGCCGTCAGGGAAAAGACTAGCCCCCAGAACCAGCCGCTGTCGGTGAGCGAACGGGATGGGGTGCGAACGGGCGACTCCATGCCGAAATTCTACTGCAACCGTCGGCAGCGGCCCGCATTCGACCCGCCATCGCCTCCGCTGCTGCATCCGCGAGGGGTTGCCCGAACCGTCGCCGCAGCACGAGACCGCCGGCAGGAGCGCCCGCTGCCGGCGTCAGGCGCAACCCGGCCAGCGGCCCTGCACGTCGCGGCCGGCGTAGATGCCGCCGTCGCCGAGCGACTCCTGGATCCGCAGCAGCTGGTTGTACTTCGCGATCCGGTCGCTCCGCGATGCCGACCCGGTCTTGATCTGGCCGGTGGACAGGCCGACGGCCAGATCGGCGATCGTCGCGTCCTCGGTCTCACCGCTGCGATGGCTGGCGATCGAGGTGTAGCCGGAGCGATGGGCGAGCTGCACGGCGGCGATCGTCTCCGTCAGCGTGCCGATCTGGTTGACCTTCACGAGGATGCTGTTGGCGACCCCTTCGGCGATGCCGCGGGAGAGCCGCTCCGAGTTCGTGACGAACAGGTCGTCGCCGACGAGCTGGACCCGCTGCCCGAGCTTCTCGCTGATCAGCTTCCAGCCCTTCCAGTCGTCCTCCGAGCAGCCGTCCTCGATCGACACGATCGGATACTTGCCCGCCAGGTCGGCGAAGAAGTTCACCATTCCGGCCGAGTCGAAGGTCTTGCCCTCGATCGTGTAGGTCCCGGCCTTGGCGTCGTAGAGCTCCGTGGCCGCCACGTCGAGCGCGATCGCGATCTGCTCGCCGGGCACGTAGCCGGCGTTGCCGATCGCCGCCAGGATCACCTCCAGCGCCTCGGCGCAGGTGCCGATGTGGGGCGCGAAGCCCCCCTCATCGCCGACCGCGGTGGCGAGCTTCTTGTCCTTGAGCACCTTCTTCAGGGCGTGGAACGTCTCGACGCCGGCCCGGAGGGCGTCATCGAAGCTGTCGAAGCCCAGCGGCATGACCATGAACTCCTGGACGTCGAGCGGGTTGTCGGCATGGGCACCGCCGTTGATGATGTTCATCATCGGCGCGGGGAGAAGCCGGGCCGTGGCCCCGCCCAGGTAGCGATACAGCGGCAGGCCGCAGTGCTCGGCCGCGGCGTGGGCCACCGCCAACGAGACGCCGAGGATCGCGTTGGCCCCGAGTTCCTTCTTGTTCGACGTGCCGTCGAGTTCCAGCATCAGCTCGTCGATGGTCGTCTGGTCGAGGGCGTCGCAGCCCTCCAGCTCCTCGGCGATCCGCGTGTTGACGCTCTCCACCGCCTCGAGCACGCCCTTGCCGAGGTACACACCCTTGTCGCCGTCGCGCTTTTCCCACGCCTCGTGGGCACCGGTGCTGGCGCCGGAGGGAACCGCCGCGCGGCCGAAGGCGCCGTCGGCGAGGGTCACGTCGACTTCGATGGTCGGATTGCCGCGGCTGTCGATGATCTGACGGGCGTGGATGTCGGCGATCGTGGACATGGTGATCCTCGGGGAGGCTGCGGGACGAAACCGCGGCAATTGTGCCACTGTTCACCCGCCACGCAAGGCCCGTGGCTGTCCGACCGTCCGCCCCCGGGGTATCCTCGATTCGATACAAGTCCGTCCCCGTTCGGCCCCGTCGTCACTCCATGTTCACAGGCCTCGTCGAAACGCTCGGG
This sequence comes from Planctomycetia bacterium, assembly GCA_014192425.1. NCBI lineage: Bacteria > Pseudomonadati > Planctomycetota > Planctomycetia > Planctomycetia bacterium. The sequence goes on from BJHK01000003.1 coordinate 23,467, forward strand.
CTCGTCGTGGCCACCATCCCCGAGCCCCCCGGCCTGCGGCTGGTGATCGAGGCGGCGGACGTGACGGCCGACGTCCGGCTCGGCGACAGCATCTGCACCGGCGGCTGCTGCCTGTCGGTGGTGCGGATCGATGGCCACCGGCTCGAGTTCCAACTCGGCCCCGAGACGCTCGCCAGGACCACGCTCGGCGGCATCGCCGCCGGGGCGACGGTCAACCTGGAGCGGTCGCTGCGGGCCACGGACCGGCTCGGCGGCCACATCGTGACCGGACACGTGGATGGGGTCGGCCGGCTCGAGTCCCGGGTTGACGACCGCGACTGGTCGACCTGCCGGTTCTCGGCCCCTCCGCCGCTGCTCGCGCAGATGGCGGCCAAGGGCTCCGTCGCCGTGGACGGCGTCAGCCTGACCGTGGTCGAGGCGCACGCTGCCTGGTTCAGCGTGGCGCTGATTCCACACACGCTGGAGCGGACGACGCTCGGCCGGCTCGCCGTCGGCGCCGCCGTCAACCTCGAGACCGACCTGCTCTTCAAGTATGTCGCCCGGCTGGTGGAGGCCCGCGTCGCAGCGGACGGCCAATGAACCACGAGACGACCCACGAAACGACCGCCGACCAGCCCGCTGCTCCCGCGCCCCGGCAGACCACGGCCTACTTGAAGAAGCTGTTTTCCCAGGTCGGCTTCACGATCGACGCCCGGCGCGGCCAGAACTTCCTCGTCGACCTGAACCTCATCGATCTCGTCGTCAGGTCCGCCGAGATCGGCCCGGACGACGTCGTGCTCGAGGTCGGCACGGGCACCGGCGTGCTCAGCGAGCGGCTGGCGGCCGCGGCCCGCCGGGTGGTGACGTGCGAGATCGACCCGCGGCTGGCGCAGCTCGCCCGCGACCGGCTCATCGACCGCGACAACGTCACGCTCGTCGAGGGGGACGCGCTTGCCGGCAAGCACCGCTTCGCTCCGGCCGTGCTGGAGGCGATCGCGGCCGGGCTCGACGCCGCGCCCGTCGGCCGCCTGCTGCTGGTGGCCAACCTGCCGTACTGCGTGGCCACGCCCGTGATCTCCAATCTCCTCGCCCTCCCCCGGCCGTTCGACGCCGCCGTGGTCACCGTGCAGCGCGAAATGGCCGAGCGCATGACGGCCGCGGCCGGGACGCCTTCCTACAACGGTCTCTCCGTGTGGTTCGGCGCCCAGTGCCGCGGTGCCATCGTCCGCGCCCTGCCACCGAGCGTCTTCTGGCCGCGTCCCGCGGTGGAATCGGCGATCGTCCGGCTCGACCTCGAGCCGGAGCGCCGGGCCACGATCGAGGACCTGGCCCGGTTCCACACCTTCGTCCGCGCCGTCTTCTGCCACCGCCGCAAGCTCCTGCGCGGCGTGCTCACGCGACTCGCCGGAGGGGATCGGGAGCGGGCCCGACAGGCCATCGACGCGCTGTTCGCCGACCTCGGCCTGACGGCCGAAGCCCGTGCCGAGGAGATCGACCCCGATCTGTTCGTGCGACTGGAGCGGGGCTTTGCCCACGCGTTTCCCCCCGCCTGACCGGCGCCACCCGGACGATCCCGGCGGCTCTCCTCCGCCGACCCGTTCGGTTCCTCGGAACCTGGTTGTCCCGCCGGCAGCGGGCAAAATCCCGGCAAAAACCGGCTTTCGCGTGGCTGCTCCGAAACTTCCGGTTGTCCCGTCGGGACGGGTAAACTGTGGCGTTTCCGGGACATTCCTGCCGAATCCCTTGCGGGACAGGATGCCTCCGTCGGCCGCGTCTTCGCGCCGGCCACGGCCCGGTCCCAAGGAAGAATTGGAGAGAGCGGAGGCTTCCCAGGCAGTGAATCCGAATCCCGCGAGCGAAGCCTCTTTCGCCCCCACGATCGTCGATCTGCTCCGGCAGCGGGCCGCCTACCGGCCGCATGACCGGGCGTTCACGTTCCTCGTCGATGGCGAGAACGAGGAACTCAACATCACCTACGCCGAGCTCGACCGGAAGGCCCGGGCGCTCGGGGCCTGGCTTCTGGACCGGGGCATGGTCGGCAAGCGGGTGCTGCTCCTCTACCCATCCGGTCTCGATTTCATCGCCGCCTTCATGGGCTGCCTGTACGGCGGGGCAATCGCCGTGCCCGCCTACCCGCCGCGGAAGAACCGCTCCGTGGAGCGGATCGAGGCGATCGCCGCCGATGCCGACGCCGCCGTGGCCCTGACGACCCGCGACGTCCTCGACCGCTTCGACGGGCTGCGGGCCGCGGCCCCGAGCCTCGAGCACCTCGTCTGGCAGGTCGATTCCGAGCTCGATCCGGGCTGGGCCGACCGCTGGGAGCGGCCCGACATCGCCGGCGAGACGCTCGCCTTCCTGCAGTACACGAGCGGCTCGACCGGCATGCCCAAGGGGGTGATGCTGTCGCACGAAAACCTGCTCCACAACTCGCTGCGGATCATGCAGGCCTTCGAGATCACCCGCAGCCAGTCGGGCGTCTTCTGGCTGCCGAGCTTCCACGACATGGGGCTGATCGGCGGCATCCTCGTGCCGCTGTATGGTGGTAAGTTCAACGTCCTCATGTCGCCCGTCGCCTTCCTGCAGAAGCCGCTGCGCTGGCTGCAGGCGATCGCCAAGTACCGGGCCACGATCAGCGGCGGCCCGAACTTCGCCTACGAACTCTGTGTGCGCAAGACCACGCCCGAACAGCGGGCGGCCCTCGACCTCTCCAGCTGGTCGCTGGCCTTCAACGGTGCCGAGCCGGTCCGCGCCGAGACGATCGACGCCTTCTGCGAGGCCTTCGCACCGAGCGGCTTCCGCCGGCAGGCGTTCTATCCCTGCTACGGGCTCGCCGAGAGCACTCTGATGGTGACCGGCGGCATGAAGTTCGAGGCCCCCGTGATCCGCAGCTTCGACACCGTCGCCCTCGAGGCCGGCGCGGCACTGGCCAAGACCGACGCCGAAGCCGAAGCCGGGGCCCGCCGGCTCGTCGGCAGCGGCCGCGAGCTCGACGGGCAGGATGTGCTGATCGTCGATCCGCAGACATGCGAGGCCCTGCCGCCGGGACGCGTCGGGGAGATCTGGGTCAGCGGCCCGAGCGTGGCCCAGGGCTACTGGAACCGGCCCGAGGAGACGCAGGCCACCTTCGGGGCGATGCTCGCCCAGGGGGAGCCGGTGGCAACGCAGCAGTCGGTGAGCAAGTGGCGGCCGAACCCCGGCCCCTACCTGCGGACCGGCGATCTCGGCTTCTTCGACGACGGCGAACTGTTCGTCACCGGCCGGCTCAAGGATCTGATCATCATCCGCGGCCGCAACCACTACCCGCAGGACATCGAGCGGTCGGTGGAGGAGGCCAGCGGCCTGATCCGCGCCGGCTCGGTGGCCGCCTTCGCCGTCGACGTGGAGGAGCGCGAGCGGGTCGTGGTCGTCGCCGAGGTGGAGCGGGGCCGCCGCGACGCGGCCGACCTGGCCGATGCCTTCGACGCCATCCGCCGCCGCCTCGCCACCGGCCACGAGTTGGCCGTCGAGGCGATCGTGCTCGTGCGGCCCAACAGCATCCCCAAGACGTCGAGCGGCAAGATCCAGCGGCACGCCGCCCGGCGGCAGTTCCTCGACGGCAGTCTCGAAGTGATCGAGCAGCACGTCGCCTGGCTCGCACCGGCGCAGCCCGCCGCCGCGGCCCCGTCCGCACCCGACCAGCCCCGCCTGGCGCGGATGCGGCCCGTCGGCGAAGCAGCCCGATCGCACCGGCCCGACCGCGAGCTGCCACAGGAAATCGTGCAGACGGTCTTCGAGCACGTCCGGCGGATCGCCAAGGAGCGGGCCGGCAGTCTGACGCTCGACACCAACATCGTCGAGCTGGGCCTCGACTCGCTGGAGCGGATGGAGATCGTGGCCAGCCTGGAGGAGGCCTTCGGGGCCCGCTTCCCGGAGCAGGTGCTGCCGCAGATCGAGACCTGCCGCGAGGTCACCGAGGCGATCATCGACCACATGCCGGTCGACGGCCTCGCCAAGGTGCAGTCGGCCCGGGTCGTCGCCGAGATCGCCCCTGATGCCTACCGCATCGAGGAGTTCCCCGAGGTCCGGGCGCTGGAACAGAACTTCGCCATGGTCCGGGATGCCGGCCTCGACAATCCCTACTTCAGCGTCCACGAGGGGCTGACCAACGACCGGACCGTGATCGGCGGCCGGGAGATGATCAGCTGGGCCACCTACAACTACCTCGGCATGTCCGGGGAGCCGGCGGTGGCGACGGCGGCCAAGGCCGCGATCGACCGCTACGGGACGAGCGTGTCCGCCAGCCGGCTGGTGTCCGGGGAGAAGACGATCCACCAGGAACTGGAACGCGAGATCAGCCGGCTGATCGGCACCGAGGACGCGATCACGTTCGTCGGCGGCCACGCCACCAACGAGACGGTCATCGGCCACGTCGTCGGCCCCGGCGACCTCGTCCTCCACGACGCGCTGGCCCACAACAGCCTGCTCCAGGGAGCGGTGCTCTCCGGCGCCCGGCGCCGACCGTTCCCGCACAACGACTTCGCCGCCGCCGAGACGATCCTCGGGCAGATCCGCGGCCAGTACCGGCGGGTGCTCCTCGTCATCGAGGGCATCTACAGCATGGACGGCGACTTCGCCGACCTGCCGAAGTTCATCGGCGTGGCCAAGCGGCACAAGGCGCTGCTGCTGGTGGACGAGGCCCATTCGCTCGGCGTGATGGGGCGGCGCGGCCGGGGCATCGGCGAGCACTTCGGAGTCCAGCCCGGCGACGTCGACCTGTGGATGGGCACGCTCTCCAAGGCGCTGGGGAGCTGCGGCGGCTACATCACCGGCAGCCGCACGCTCGTCCGCTGGCTCAAGTACACGGTTCCCGGCTTCGTCTACAGCGTCGGCCTGCCCCCGGCGGCGGCCGGGGCGGCCCTCGGTGCCATCCGACTCCTCGACCAGGAGCCGGAGCGGGTGGAGAAGCTCAATACCAACGCCCGGCTGTTCCTCCAGTTCGCCCGCGAGGCCGGCCTCGACACCGGCCCGTCCGGCGGTTCGGCGATCGTGCCGATCATCCTCGGCAACTCGATGAACAGCCTGCGACTGTCGCGGGCGCTCTTTGCCCGGGGGATCAGCGTGCAGCCGATCCTCTACCCGGCGGTGGAGGAGCGGGCCGCGCGGCTGCGGTTCTTCATCACCTCGCGGCACACACCCGACCAGATCCGGCGCACGATCACGGCACTGCAGGAGGAACTGGCGAAGATCGATCCGGGCTACGCCCGCCGGTCGGCCTAGGAAACCGGGACGGAAACCGGGGCCGAGGGCGAATCGCTTCGACGAAATCAGCGGTCCTGCCTATAACGGCCGCATGTCCGCCCCTGAAACGACCAGTCACCGGCTCGTCCTCCCGGCCGACGCCAATCATCATGGCACGCTCTACGCCGGCAGCCTGCTCCGCTACGCGCTGGAGGCCGCCTACGCATCCGCCTGTCGCGGCGTGGGGGCGGGCGCGAACCTGATGCTGCGCCGGGTGCTGTCGATGGAATGCCGCCGGGCCGTGCCGGTGGGAGCGTTGGTCGAGATTCGCGGCGCGGTGCTGCAGGTGCGGCAGGGCTACCTGGTGGTGGGCGTGGTGGGGATGCCGCTGGCGGGCCAGACGCTGCCCTGGATGGACGGACTGCTGGGCTTCGCGCAGGTCGATGCGACCGGCCTGCCGGTCGATTTGCCGGAGCCGATCGATCCGGTCACCGCGTCCCCGCTTTGGCAGCCGCTGCTTGTGCGGCTTGAGAAGCTCGCCGACGTGCGTGGCACCACCGCCGACTGGCTCTCTGCCGGCTTCGACCGCTGACCACTGCACCGCTATGAGCAAGAGCCGGCGGCCAGGTGGGCGGGACTCGCCCACCGCCGCCGGTCGGAGGCATGCTCGTCGCCGGGGGACTTTGCCGGCATGGCCTTCTGCGGCATGGTTCGTCCTGCGGTGCAGGCAAAGCACCCCGGACTCCTGCGCGTGCCTCCGACCGGCTGCGTGTATTCGCATCGCACCATCGCCACGCAGGCAGCCGGCGGCCACGGTCGCTGGGAGGGCGACCGCACGCAGGTCGAGGCACACCTTGGCTGTGCCTCCGACCTGCCAAGGCTGCGAAGGCCATGGATGGCTTCGCAGCCGTACAATCAGTAATTCACTTCGAGCCCGAAGTCGACGCCGTTCACGAACATGTAGCCGAGGTCATTGCCCGCCCGCGGGCCGACACTGTTGTAGACGCGGACCTGGTTGTTGCCAGTGCCCCGGGGATCGATCGGCGGCGGCGTCCAGGTGTTCAACGTTTGGTCGATGAACTGGGGATTATCCGGGCTGGCCGGCTGGTTCGGGTTGTACTGCGGATTCGGAATCGTGATCGTCGTCGGCGGCCCGTTCTGGGTCGCGAGCAGCACCGGCTTCTGGTCGGCCTTGAATTCGGTGTTGGTGCTGGCCCGTGTGATGCCGGCCAGCCACATGCCGGTGTAGCCGACGTTGAGCGAGATCGCCTGGCTGACGCGGTAGCGGCCACGGAGCCGCCACTCGCCGAGCGGGCTGAAGACGAAGTTGTGCTCCGCCGCGTTCGTGGCGTTCGTCTGCCCGACGCCGTAGATCTGCACGAACAGCGGCGGCGCACCGACGCCGACGTTCTGCGTCGTATTGGAACTGCCACCCGTCGTCGAACTGTTGGCAAACGTGTACGTGGTGCGGAAGTAGTCGGCCCCGAGGGCGGCAGGGAAGTTCGAGCCCCGATACAGGGTGTTCTGCCAGTTCATGCCGGCCACGAACCGGAGGTCGGTCTCGAACGTCCAGCGACCGCGCTCCACCTGGTAGTTCAGGCCGAACTCCGGCCCCACGATGTTGTTGTAGGCCGACGTGTCCCAGCCGCCGTTCTGCAGCGGGCAGAAGTCCCCCTGCGGGCAGCCGTTGATGAAACTCTCCTGCTGGCTGGTGTAGGTGATGCTGTAGCGGTCGGCGACCGACATCCACTTCGGGCCGAACGAAAAGCGGAGCAGGTTGAGCTGGCCCGAGCCGGCCGAGGACAGATTCCTGCGCACGATCCACGAGAAGCCGCCGCTCTGCAACTCGGTGAGATTCCTCTGCGTCAGGTTCTGATGGATGATGTGGTCGGGCGGAGGACTCGTGGACGTGATCGTGGTGATGACGATCGGGTTGCCGCCGCCGACGAGCCCGACGCCGCCCTGGGCCACCTGCTGTGTGAAGGTCGTAAACGGTGAGTTGACGGCAAACGAGTTCGTCGTCTGAAAGTCCTGCGACTGGAGACCGGAGTTGTAATAGTTGAACATCATCCCGTAGTCGTCATACAGCCAGCCACCCTCGAAGCGGTTGCCCCACGACATGTTGGTCCGCATCCAGTTGGTGTTGAGGTCGAGCCGCAGCGGGTCGGATCCGAAGATGAACAGGCCCGAGGACGGGTAGCCGGACTGGATCAGGTTGTTGTTCTGCTGGGCCACCGCGAACGGCGACAGCGGCTGCACCGGGATGAAGAAGTCGTTGAGGATCGGCCGCGACTGGGCCGGCGTCAGGCCCCAGTAGGTGCGGTCGTACGTGAAGAAGATCCCCTCGCGCGGATCGGGCCGGACGGCGTAATCTTGAAGGTCCGGCGGGGCGAAGAGCTGGAAGTCGTGGAAGTCCGTGCTCGGCAGGAGCGGCATCCAGTTCTGGCCTGCATGGGAGGGCACAACCACCGCCCATGTCGCTGCCGCGGCGAGAATCAGTCCCAGAAGACGCCGGAAACGCTGTGTCGTAGCCATCGCGTGTGTGTCCTGTGAAGCAGGATCGATGCCTCCGCCGATGCGGATCGCACTCGTGATATCGGTTGCACGGGTCGTTCGGATTGACGAAACCTGGCAGACCCTGACGGTTTTGGGGGTGAGAGCCGGCCACGGCCCGAAACGTGGCCGGCCTGGGGAATTCGGGTATTCTGCGAGCGGGTCCCGGCAGAGCGTCTGCGCCCCGTTCTTCGCGCAAGGAGCATCGATGCGTCGTCTTCCGATTCGCCAGCCTGCCCTGCTTGCCAGCCTGCTTGTCGCCCTTGGAACGGCCGTGGCGCCAGCGGGGGGCGACGAGATCCGCGGACAGGAAGAGGACCCGGGCCGGATCGAATTCCTGCGTCTTGTCAGGGACGACGCCGATCGGCCGCTGTCGCTGGACACGGCGATCGTGCCCTACGTGCGGCCCCCCGAGCCGGGACAGCGGGAACCGCTGCGTGTCGATCTGGTGGCTGCCGTCCACATCGGCAGCAAAGCCTACTACGCCAGCCTCAACGAGACCTTCGCGGGGTACGACGCCGTCCTCTACGAGCTGGTGGCACCGCCGCAAGCCCGGGTGCCGAAGCCGGGCAAGACCGCGGCCGGCGCCACCACCGTGATCGGTTCGGCCCAACATGGCGGGGCCCGGCTGCTCGGCCTGGAACACCAACTCGACACCATCGACTATGCGGCGGCGAATTTCGTCCACGCCGATCTCTCGCCCCGAGAATTCCAGGCCGCCATGCAGAACCGGAGCGAGACGTTCTGGACCATGTTTTCCAAAGTCGCGGCGGAGGCCGCTGCCCGTGATGCCCGGAGCGACAAGCCGGCGGCGAACGCCGTGGCGATCGGCGACGTGTTCGGCCTGCTGTTCGCTTCCGTGCCCGCCCGGCAACTCACGCTGCGCCGACTGATGGCCGAGCAATTCCTGGACATGGAAGTTCTAACGAGGGCGTTCGGCGGCGAGGAAGGCTCGGCGATCATCACCGATCGCAACAAGGCCGCCGTCGGCGTGCTGAAAAACGAGATCGCCAAGGGGCGGCGCCGGATCGCCATCTTCTATGGCGCCGCTCACATGGAGGACTTCGACCGTCGGCTGCGGGAGCAGTTCGGCCTTCAGCCGCGACCGCGGGACACGGTCTGGCTGGCGGCCTGGGGACTGCGCGACCCGGAGCCGGCGACGAAGAAGCCAGCCCCGGTTCCCGCAGGGCGGGAATGAAGGCCGCGAAGCTGGACGTGGGCCGGTCCCAGGCCGCGGACCGCGGGTGACCGATCGTCGTGCCAGCCGGCCGCCCAGCCATCGGCGAAACCACGTGTTTCCCGGTAGACGGCCTCGTAACCCGCCGCCTCGACCGCCTCCCCCACAGGATCGAATTCCAGGTATCCCCGGTAGCCCTGCTCCACGAGCGCGGCGACGGTCGATTCCAGCGGCAGCCCGCCGCGACCGGCGGGGAGCCGGTCCTGGTCCGGAGCAGGGCCTCCCTGCCGGTCGGCGACCTGCACGACGGCCGCCGCGGCCGCCAGCCGGGGAAGGGTGTCGACCAGGCCGGCGTCGTCGGCGAACTGCCAGAGGTCGAGGGCGAGCCGCACCGCCGGATCGTCGTACGACTCGACCAGATCGAGCGCGGGCTCGAGTCGATCGAGGAAACTGCAGCCGGGGGCGGTGCGGGCATGGATCGGGCGCACGGCGAGGCTCACGCCGGCGGCCCGGGCCCGCGGCGCGAGCCGATCGATCGCATCGTGAAGCAGCCGCGTCGCATGGGCCAGCGTATGCCCCCCGCGGCAGCCGCTGTGCAGCACGAGCACGGGGGAGCCGAGCAGGGCCGCGGCGTCGATCGCCTCCAGCCCATCGGCGAGGCTCTCGGCGAACGTCCGGCCGTCACCGCCGGTGAAGCCGCCGGTCCATTGCAGGCTGGAAACGCGAACGCCGGCGCAGGCGAGGCGGGCGGCCACGTGCCCCAGGCCGGCATCGGTGATTTTTGGCCGCCAGAGCGAGACGGCATCGAATCCGCAGGCCACCATGCGGTCGAGTTCCTGCCCCAGATCCCACCGCGGTGTCGTCAACTGGCTGACGGCGACGTCGATCATGGTCTTTGCTTCTCATCCCACGTCACGACGCCGCGATCCGTCCCGCGGCGCGAGGAACCCGCCTGAAGGGGCAGAGTATGGAGGCCCAGCGCGCGGACTGTCCAGAGAACCCGGCAAAGCCGCGCAGCAGCGGGGCCGGATCGGTTCCGAGCGCCGGCGGGCGATGACAGCACGCCGCGCCGATTCGACCTTGACAATTCGCCCGGAACTTATTTTCCCTGCGCCGGGGCCGGCCGGCCGCCGAGGTCGAGGCACACGAGCCGATCCTGGCCGCGGACGTACCACCGGCCGCGGGCGATCACCGGCGCAGCCCAGCACGGCGGCGCGAGCAATTCCTGGCGCCGGGCGCCGTCGACCGTCACGAGCCGGGCCCGCGACACCTCCGTGTACCGCTCGGGCGTCGCCTTGACCAGCACGAGGTCGCCGAACTCGCCGAGGACGAGCAGGTGGCCGTCCACGAGCACCATGCTCGCCCGGCCGAGCCCCCCCTCGGCCCACGTCACGGTGCCCGTCTTCCACTCTACGCAGGCGACGACGGCGTCCCCCGCGTGCCGGCCGCTCGCCCCATACACGTGGCCGTCGTGCAACACCGGCGTCCCCCAGTGGGCCTTGAGCGCCTGCGCCGGCCGGGCCCGCGGCGGGTCCCGCCGCAGGGGCCGGGGAGCACCTCGTGACAGGTCGAGGAGCACGCTGCCGGGCCCGTAACACTCCGTGAGCAGGACCTCGTCTCCGGCGGCGACGGGGCTGGCGCAGACGGCGGTGAAGACGTCGTCGGCCCGCCAGCGAAACCGCCCCACGAGTTCGCCGCTGGCCGGATCGACCACGAGAAAATCGTCGCGCATCCAGGCGAGCAGCCGCGGACGGCCGGCGATCGTGGCCAGCACCGGGGCGCTGTAACTGGCGAGCTGGTCCGAGCACCGCCAGCGCTCACGGCCGGTGGCGAAGTCGAAGGCGACGAGGCCGCTGTCGAACCCCTTGACGAGATCGAGCCGCTCCCGCGCCGGCGGCGCCGTCCCCTTGCGGCTGCCCCCGACCTGCACGATCACGACCGGGCCGCCTTCGACGTCGACCACGAGCGGCGCGGTGCCGACACCGAAGAAGTTCTGCACCACGTGGTACGCGGCCGCCGTGTCGACCTGCCAGATGCTGCTGCCGTCGGCGAGCGACCGGCATTCGAGCCGGCCCTCGGGGCCGAAGGTGATCACGCGGTCGCCGGCGATGACCGGCGCCGCGCGGGGGCCGCCGTCGTAGCCGATGATGTCGTCGTAGTCGGTCGGGGACCGCTCCTCCCAGAGTTTGGCCCCCGTTTCGGCGTCCAGGCAGCGCAGCCGGATGTGCTGCCCGATGCGGTCGAAGGCCAGCAGCCTGCCGAGGGCGACCGCCGGCGCGCAGTACCCCAGCCCCATCTCGCAGTGCCACTCGACCCGCGGCCCGGTGGCAGGCCAGGGAGCCGTGATGCCGCGGGCGGCGCTGCGGCCGTTGCCGGTCGGCCCGAGAAACGCGGCCCAGTCCTCGCCGGGCACGGTGGCCAAGTCGGGCACACGGCTTGAAGCGGCGGCGGGGAGCGGGCCGAGGGGCCGGTGCGACGGCTGCTCCGCCAGCGCCGCCACGGACAGGCCGACCGCCAGCGAGAAGACAGCGATAGGGCGTGGCAGCGGACCCAAGCGGCGTGTCATGGCGTGCTCCGGGCTTCCGGCGGATGCGGCGCAGGCGTTTCACACCCCGAACCGGGTAACAGGATACATTGACGCGGACGGTTCCGGGGGATCGCCTCCGGTGACGGAGGCACGCGGATGGCGAAGGCGCGCGGAATTCGGGTCGCTGATGCGGTGCGGGAGATCGTCATCCCGGGCGACGCCCTGGAATGGCAGTTCGTCCGTTCCAGCGGCCCGGGTGGCCAGCACGTCAACCGCACGAGCAGCAAGGCGATCCTCCGCTTCGACGCGGCCGGTTCGCCGCACCTGCCCCCAGACGTGCGGCGCAGGCTGCTGGCACGGGAACGATCCCGGCTCACCGACGCGGGCTGCCTCGTCATCGTCAGCCAGGCGCACCGCGAGCAGCCGCGGAACGCCGCCGACTGCCTCGCCAAATTGTCGCAGATGATCGAGCGGGCGCTTGTGCCGCCCAAAGTCCGCCGGCGCACGAAAACGCCCCGCGCGGCCGTGGCCCGCCGCTTGGAGGCGAAGCAGCGACGTTCCCGGACGAAGCAGATGCGATCCCGCCCCGAGGGCCGGCGCCATTGGTATAATCGAGTCGCACGGGCCTTTCCGCCCGCACGTGTCTGGAGCAAGGATTGATCCATGGCTTCCCGCGATCTCGATTCGGTTCTCAAGAAGTGGGACTTCCGCCCGGGCGAGGTGAACGCCCGGCTCATCAAGGCCCGCAATGGCCGCGAAGTCCTGCAGATGCGGGTGGATATGGGCGTTCTGCAGATGGAGACCGACCTGCGGCCTGACGGCCTGCGGCCCAACGGCGCCGAGACGTACTACGACTACCTCGTCGGCGAAGTGATCCGGGAGGGTGACGCCTTCCGCCTGTCGCAGGAACAGTGCGCCGAGGCCGACCGGGAGTTCGTGCAGTTTTATCATCGCCGGCTCTGCTGGCTGTCGCTGCGGGAATACCGGCGGGCGGCCCGTGATGCGGATCACAGCCTGGCGTTCATGGATTTCGTGCGCGAGCACTCGCCCACCGAGGAATGGACGATCTCCCACGAGCAGTACCGGCCGTTCGTGCTCTTTCACCGCGTGCAGGCCGGCGCCCTGGCCGCCCTCGAGGAGCGCGGTCCAGAAGCGGCGATCGCCGAGCTCAACGCCGGCCTCGGCCGATTTCGCGACCTGTTCGTCCGCTACGACGCCGAGGAACAGTTCGACGAGGACGACCTCGTTCGCAGACTGCGGGAGATGCGGGAGAGCCTGCGGCACCGCTACGAGGTCGGCTCCACGCTCGACGAGCAGCTCGCCGAGGCCGTGAAGAGCGAGAACTACGAACTGGCCGCCCGGCTGCGGGACCAGATTCGGGCGGGGCTGCGCGGCCGCCGCAAGGGAAAGGGCACGGCTGTGAATGCGGAGCCGTCCGCCTCCGACCGCGGCGTCGACGACATGCCCGGTCAGGCCGGTTGAAAAATTTCCAACCGCGCATGTGGCAGGGTTTCGCCAGCCTGCCTGCGTTTCCTGCCCGCCGGCCCGTCTTCGGCAAGCTGCAACGGCGAGGCGAATTGCGCCGGGAACCGAACGTTCTTTCCTGCATGGCACGGCATGTGCATCTGGGATGGGCAGCGATTGGAACCGACTCCCCGTTCTTCGGCGGGGAGCAGCCTGACGGAGATCGACCCATGCCAGCCCTGCCCGCCAAAGCCTGCAGTCGGACCGCCCCGATCGGAGCCCGCTATGTCGCGACGGTAGGCACGGAGTCGTGCCCTGTCCGAGCGATGAGCGTCTGGCCGATCGAGGAGGTTCTCGGTCTCGAGGTCGAGTCGGTGTTGATGGCCTCGATCGAGGAGGATGCGGCGGTCGGTCCTGTGGTGAGCGACCTGCTCGAGTCGCGGATGATCGTGCCGCTTCGTCCCCGGCGCAGGCGCGAGCGGGCCGTCAGTTCACGGGCGCATTTTTACGCGGGCAACGAGGGCTGAACCGCGGCGGCCCATGCGCCCAAGCCGCCGTCCCCCGGCGGCGACGGCGCGGAAGCAATCGCCAAAGCAGCCCCCCGGCTCCGGCCAAGCCACGTCGCATGCCCGTGCTACACTCCGCGAGCGGCGGACTTCGATGCCTGCCCGGACGCGCGGTTCATGAACGGCTCTGCCCCCCTCCTCGACCTCGATGCCTGCCGGATGCGGCAGCACAGGCTTCGTGCCTGGATGGCAGCCGAGCGGGTGGACGTCGCGATCCTCGTGGCGGCCGAACAGGTTCAATACTTCACCGGCCACCGCTGGGATGGCCGGTTCGCACCGCTGGCCGCCATCCGGGCCGATGGTCCGGCGCTGCTCGTCTGCCCTGACAAGCCGGTGGAGCAGGCGGCGGCGACGGAGGTGCGAACCTACGAGGCGAAGTGGCGGTCCACGCTCCGCAACGACCAGCGGCAGGCGGCGGCGCAGGTCCTCGGCGACTGGCTGCGCGGCACGGGCTCCATCGATCGGGCCGCGGTCGAGTTCTCGGCCTGCCCGCCGCACGTGGGGGTCCTGCTCGGCGACGCGCGGATCGTCGATCTCGAGCCGGAGGTGCTGCGGATGCGCCGGCGCAAGGATCCCGATGAACTCGCCCTCCTCCGGCGGGCGATCGCGGCGACGGGGGCGATGTACGAGACCGCCCGCGGCATCGTGCGGCCTGGAGCGGACGAACTGGAAGTCTTCTCCGCGCTCCAGGCGGCCGCGGTGGCATCGTGCGGCGAGATGCTGACCGGCACGGGAAACGACTACGCCTGCGGCGCCCGCGGCGGGCCGCCCCGGAGCCGGCCCTGCGCGGCAGGTGACCTTTTCATTCTCGACCTCGGCCCAGCCTATCGGGGCTACTTCGCCGACACGTCGCGAACGCTCGCCGTGGACGGCCGGCCGACCGACGCCCAGCTCCGGGCCTGCGAGCGGGTCTGCGCGGCGCTGGCGCTCGTCGAGCGGATCGCCCGGCCCGGCGTCCGCTGCCGCGACATCTACGCGGAGGTCCAGGCCTGGCTCGCCGAGGCGGTGGTCGGCAGCTGGTCGAGCCATCTCGGCCACGGCATCGGCCTGTCCGTGCACGAGACGCCGCACCTCAACCCGCACTGGGACGACGTGCTCGAGGCCGGTGACGTGATCGCCGTGGAGCCGGCGCTCTACGACCCGGCCTTGCGGATCGGCATGCGGATCGAGAACGATTACCTCGTCACCGACTCCGGCCTCGAACTCCTCAGCCCATTCCCGCTCGGGCTTGTGTAGTTTGCGCGCTGTCGCAGCCGACACGGCGGCTGCGACAGCTTACGGTCGCCGGGCAGAGCCCGGCTCCAGCGTCGGGCTCCGCCCGACGCGGTGTGCGGCGAAACGTGGGCGGTGAGGTGCAGGCACCGTCGCCGCCGTCCCGGCGTCGGCGACGGCTTACGGTCGCCGGGCAGAGCCCGGCTCCAGCGTCGGGCGCCGCCCGACGCGGTGTGCGGCGAAACGTGGGCGGTGAGGTGCCGTCACCGTCGGATCAGCCGACACGGCGTCGGCGACAGCTTACGGTCGCTGGGCGCTGGTATGGCTGCAGCCGGAGGATCGGCGGAGGTCGAGGAGCGTGAGGCTATCCTGCCTCAGCGACGAAACCTCTGCCGGCCTCCGGCGGGTTGGGCGGGAACACGCTCTTTGGCAGCCAGGCAGGCTGTCGCGTACATTCTTCCCAATCCCACCCCGGAGCACCGCATGTCCACCGCCGCCCCTGTTGCCCCCGCTACGCACCGCCTCGCCTCCCCTGGCCGCTGGCACACGCTCGCCGAACGGGTGCTCGACGGCGGTGCGATCACGCGGGACGAGGCCCGGGCAATCCTCGCCTCGCCGGACGTCGAACTGCTCGACCTGCTCGCCGCGGCCTACCGGGTCCGGCACCGCCATTTCGGCAACACGGTGCAGCTGTTTTTCCTGATGAACGCCAAGAGCGGCCTCTGCCCGGAAGACTGCGGCTACTGCTCGCAGTCGAAGGTCTCCGAGGCGGAGATCCCACGGTACAACCTGCTCTCGGCTCCGAAGCTCCTCGAGGCGGCCCGGCTGGCGGCGGAGCGGCAGTCGAAGACGTTCTGCATCGTGATCTCGGCCCGCGGGCCGACGCAGCGCGAGATCGACTTCGTCTGCACGATTACGCCGCAGATCAAGAGCCGCTTCGGCCTCAACGTCTGCGCCTGTCTCGGGCTGCTCACGCCCGAGCAGGCGAAGCAACTGGCGGCGGCGGGCGTGGACAAGGTGAACCACAACCTCAACACGAGCGAGCGACACTACGGCGAGGTCTGCTCCACGCACACCTACGCAGACCGCGTGGCGACACTGGAGGCCTGCCGCACGGCCGGCCTCGCCCTGTGCAGCGGCGGGATCATGGGGATGGGGGAGACGCACGACGATCTCGTCGACATGGCACTGGCGCTGTGCGAGATGCGGGTCGAGTCGATCCCGCTCAACTTTTTGAACGCCATCGACGGCACGCCGCTGGAGGGGTCGAGCCGGCTGACGCCGCGGGACTGTCTCCGCGGTCTGGCGCTGATGCGGCTCACGAACCCGGCGGCTGAGATTCGCATCGCGGGCGGCCGCGAGCTGCACCTTGGCAGTCTCCAGGCGCTCGGCCTGTACGCCGCCAACTCGATCTTCGTGGGCGACTATTTGACGACCAAGGGCCAGCTTCCCGAGGCCGATTACAAGATGATCGCGGAGCTGGGCTTCGAGATCACCCGCGGCGCCGAGGCCGCCGAGCCCGTGCCCGTCACGGAACGAGCCTGACCGCGTCATCCCGCCCAAGCCGCCGGGGGACGGCAGAGGTTTCGTCGCTGAGACAGGATAGCCTCACGCTCCTCGACCTCCGCCGATCCCCCGACTCCGGTCAACTCAACGACGCCATCCCCTGCTCGTCCATGCACCGCCGCGCGTCAGAACGGCGAGCCAACCACCTCTGGTCCGCCCTGCCATGCGTCGGGCGGAGCCCGACGCCGGAGCCTGACTGCGTCATCCCGCCCAAGCCGCCGGGGGACGGCAGAGGTTTCGTCGCTGAGACAGGATAGCCTCACGCTCCTCGACCTCCGCCGATCCCCCGACTCCGGCCAACTCAACGACGCCATCCCCTGCTCGTCCATGCACCGCCGCGCGTCAGAACGGCGAGCCAACCACCCCTGGTCTGCCCTGCCATGCGTCGGGCGGGGCCCGACGCCGGAGCCTGACTGCGTCATCCCGCCCAAGCCGCCGGGGGACGGCAGAGGTTTCGTCGCTGAGGCAGGATAGCCTCACGCTCCTCGACCTCCGCCGATCCCCCGACTTCCGTCAACTCAACGACGCCATCCCCTGCTCGTCCATGCACCGCCGCGCGTCAGAACGGCGAGCCAACCACCTCTGGTCTGCCCTGCCATGCGTCGGGCGGAGCCCGACGCCGGAGCCGGGCTCCGCCCGGCGACCGTAAGCCGACGCCGGGACGGCGATCCGACGCGAACGGCCCCTCACCACCCACGCCCGGCGCACGCGGCGTCGGGCGGAGCCCGACGCCGGAGCCGGGCTCCGCCCGGCGACCGTAAGCCGTCGCCGACGCCGGGACGGCGGCGACGGCGCGAAAGAACAAAGGATGCCCCGGCCTGGGCGAGCGAGGCGGAGTGCCCACCCAAGCCGTTGGGGCATCCTTCTGGACGTTGCTACTCGGTTCGCATCATCACGAAGCCGTGGTAGGCCTCGTTGCCGTGCTCGCCGATGTCGAGGCCCTCGATCTCCTCCTGCGGCGAGACGCGGAGGCCGACGAGCGCCTTGATGATGAGCCAGCAGATCGCCGACACCGGCACGACGTAGGCCCCGACGGCCAGCACGCCGACGATCTGGATCCACAGCTGGTCGAAGCCACCGCCGTAGAACAGACCGGCCTTCGGTCCGCCAACGGCCATCGTGCCGAACGGCCCGGCCGCGGTCGATCCCGAAAGGTCCGCCGACGTGAACAGGCCCACGCACAGCGTGCCGAAGATCCCGCACACGAGGTGCACGCTCGTCGCACCGACCGGATCGTCAACCCGAATCTTGTCGAAGAACAGCACCGAGAACACGACGAGCACGCCGGCGATCGCCCCGATCAGGACCGACGCCGGAGCCGTCACGTACGCCGCGCTCGCCGTGATGCCCACGAGCCCCGCCAGGCAGCCGTTGAGGGTCATGCCGATGTCCGGCTTGCCCAGCAGCAGCCACGCCGTCAGCGTGGCCGTGAGCGTGGCTGCGGCGGCGGCGAAATTCGTGTTCACGGCCACCGCGGCGGCAGCCGCACCACCATCACCCGCCACGCCCATCGTGCTCCCGGGATTGAACCCGAACCAGCCGAACCAGAGCACGAGACAGCCGATGAAGGCCGCCGTCATGTTGTGGCCGGGAAGGGCCCGCGGCTTGCCGTCGGGACCGTACTTCCCGATCCGGGCCCCGAGAATGATGGCTCCCGTGAGGGCCGCCCAGCCGCCGACCGAATGCACGGCCGTGCAGCCTGCAAAATCCCAGAAGCCCTTCTGCCCGAGGAAGCCGCCACCCCAGACCCAGTGCCCGGTGACCGGGTAAATCACCAAGGCCATCAGGAAGCTGAAGATGATGAAGGAGTGGTACTTGATCCGCTCGGCAACCGCCCCCGACACGATCGTGGCCGCGGTTCCGGCGAACACAAGCTGAAAAAAGAACTTGGCCCACAGCGGGACGCTGGTCCAACTGATGGCACCGTAGGCTCCCGAGTAGTCGCCGCCAATCGCCGGGCTGTTATCGAGCCCCCCGACCATCCAGGCGCCGGACTTGCCGATCCAGCCGCCCGCATCGGTGCCGAACATCAAATCCCAGCCGATGAGCCAGAATCCGATGACCGTCGCGGCGAACACCACGAAATTCTTGGAGAGGATGTTGACGCAATTCTTCGCCCGTGCGAACCCGGACTCGACGCAGCCGAAGCCGAGGTTCATGAAGAACACGAGCATGCCGCAGACCAGCACCCACACCGTGTCGGCTGCAAGCCAGAGTTTTTTCACCATCTCTTCGCTCGAGGGGACGGCAATCGCTGGGGCAGCAGCGGCGGCCGGCTCACTGACCGCGGCCGCGGCCGCGTCCTCGGCATGCACGGGGACAGGCGCTGAGCAGGCCAGCGCCGAGCAGGCGACCGCGAGCACGAACAGGCTGCGACCGACCGCGGGAAGAAAACCGGACCACGTGGGCAAAACGTGCCCATGGACCCCGAACGGGGCCCCAGAGAGTGAACGCATCGTGCGACTCCAGAAGGAAGGAACATGGCCGGACGGGACCGCCTCCGCAGCGGGGAACCGTCCGGGTGGCAGGACACTGCCTGCACACACCTCATGCTTGCGGGAAGGCAAAGCGTGTGCCACAAGCCCGACGCCCGCTCCTCGCCCACCCTTCCCAACCCGCGCAAACCGCAGGAAAAACATCCTTTTTACCCGGCACCACCGGTTTTTCGGCCGCGTGGAGAATTTCGCGATCCTGCCGGGCAGAATGTTCTCCCCTGGATCAACTCGCTCGCTTTCGATGCACTGGATGCCCACGAACGAGGCATCGGCCCTGACTCGTTCCGCAGCGGCCGCGCCTCCGGCGGTCAATGCCCGACGCCCCGCCCCAACCTGGACGCCAACCGCCCGATGCATCCACCCGCTTCGCTCGATCTCGGGCCGCTGAGCCGGCGGCCCCGCGACGAACTCGCAGGCACGCTTGCGGAACTGTTTCCCCGCGCGATCGCCACGGAGACCGGTCGCACCTCCAGCGCCTCGATCGGCGCCGTTGCCCGTGGTGGACGTGCCGCCGCGGTCGCCATGCTCGCCGCCGTCGATCCGGTCGCCTATGCACGCTCGCGCAACCACGTGGCCGGCGCCGTCACGATGCTCTCCCCGTGGATCCGCCACGGCGTCCTGTCCCTCGCCGAGGTGCGGGATGCAGCGCTTTCACGGGTGGCCCGCCCCGAGCAGGCGGACAAACTCGTCTCGGAACTCGGCTGGCGCGACTACTGGCGGCAGGTGCACGCGGTCCTCGGGGACGGAATCCTTTCCGACATCGAGCCGCCGGCGGTGGTGCGGCGGACGCCTGCACTCGACCGGATGCCGGAGGACGTGCTCGCCGCCAACACCGGCATGGCCTGCATCGATGCCTTCGTCCACCGGCTCAACGACACCGGCTGGCTGCACAACCATGAGCGGATGTGGCTCGCCTCGTGGCTCGTGCACGTCCGCGGCGTCCACTGGCGGGTGGGGGCGGACTGGTTCCTGCGGCATCTCCTCGACGGCGATCCGGCCAGCAACCATCTTTCCTGGCAGTGGGTCGCCGGCACGTTCGCCGCCCGTCCCTACCTCTTCAATCGCGAGAACCTGGAGACGTTCACCAGCGGCATCCACTGCCGCGAATGCCCTCTGCTCGGCCGCTGCGACGTGGAAGGATCGTACGAGGATCTTTCCCTGCGGCTGTTCGACCCGACGTCCCCCCCCCTCCCCCGACCCTCGCTGCGGCTCCGCCCCGTGCCTCCCTGGCGGCCCGGCGCATGCAGCGCCGCGCCAGCGCCGACCCGGCCGCTCGTCTGGCTGACACTCGACTCCGCCGCGCCGACGAGTCCGGCGGCAGTCGAGTTTGCGTCAGCGCCACGGCTGTTCGTCATCGATCCGGCATGGCTCGACGAGGAACGCCCGTCGCTGGCCCGGCTCGTCTTTCTCTTCGAGTGCCTGGCCGACGTGCCGGGTGCCGAGATACGCGTCGGCCCGCCGGCCGAGATCCTGCCCGCGCGGGTCGCCGCACTCGGCTGCGACGGCGTCGCGGTCGCCGACTCGCCGTGCCCGCGGACGAGGCGGGCCGGCGCGGTGATCGCGGCCTCCATGCCGGTCGTCACCCGCGACTGGCCGACGTTTTGCGACCGCTCGCGGGTCAAGGATCTGGGCCGCTTCTCGCGCTACTGGCAAGCGGCCGGCCGGTCGGCCCTCGCTCCCACGCCGGCGTGAGGTGCCGGACGGGAAACCAGTCCCACGGCTCGCCGCAGGGGGCAGCGGTGAACTCCACCTCGCGATCGTCGGCCGGATGCGGAAAGCGGATTCCCGCCGCATGCAGGGCGAGCCGGCCAGGGTCGGCGTGCTCACCATACAGTCGGTCGCCGAGCAGCGGACAGCCGAGCCAGGCCATGTGAACCCGCAACTGGTGCGATCGACCGGTGAGCGGCTCGAGTGCCACGAGCGAAAACCCCTCCGCCGGCGTGCCCGGCGCTCCCCGGGCACGCAGCAACCAGCGGGTCGCCGCCCGCCGGCCATGGATCGGATCGACCCGCTGCCGCGGCGGCCGGTCGGGATCGGGGGCGAGCGGCAGGTGCATCTCCCCGTCGTCCACCGGCGGCGTTCCACGCACCACCGCGACGTAGCGCTTGCCGACGAGGCCGTTCTCGAAGGCCCGGCCGAGCGCGGCCCGGGCCTCCGCTGAGCGGGCCAGCACGAGCAGACCCGACGTGTCCCGGTCGAGACGGTGCACCGCCTCGACGGCGCCGAGCGCGGGTGCGAGCCGCGCGGCCACGCAGGGCGGGTCGAGCGGCGTTCGCGCGGGCACGCTCGGCATCCCCGTCGGCTTGTCCACGACCACGATCGCGTCGTCGCAATGGACGACCCGCGGCGGAGCGAGCGCCGCGGTCACAACAGCCCCAGCAGCGCCGCACAGCGGCAGAGCGGATCGGCCGGCGGGCCGGCAGCGCCGCCGGGCAAGTCCCCGACCGGGTAGCCCGCCTCGGTCAGCCGGCGCCGATCGAGATCGACCCGCGATGGCCGCTCGGCTCCCGCCGCGACCCCGAACAGCACCCACTTCCAGCGCGCCGGGTCGACCGGCTCGATCGACGCCTGGCGCGGCAGCGGCGCGTCGATGATCGCCACGCCCCGCGCCTGGGGGCCGAACCGCTCCGCCACCAGCCAGGCGAACGTGCCCCCTGCCTTGCTGCCCGCGATCACGATCCGCGACCGATCGATCGGTCGCCGTGCATCGAGGGCGATGATGCCGCGGCCGATCGCGGCGATGTCGGCCGGCCCCCAGCGCTGCGGATCGAGCGACCCGGGAAGGAGCACGGCGACGCCATGGCGGGCCACCGCCCCCTTCCAGGCCGCGGCCGCAGCCTCGTCGAGCGGCCCGCGCGGTGGGCCGCAGTACACGACCAGCGGCAGCGGTGCCGTGCCGCGGGCGGCCGGCACCACGGCAATCTGCCGTTGCCGCTCGTCGGGCAACTCCAGCGTCATGACCGTCGCCGCATCGGTCGCACCATCGGGCCGGGTGTCAGCCGCAGCGGGCGCATCATCGGCAGCGGGCCCGAGCACGGCGGCCGGATCGACAGGCAGATCCGCGGTGACGAGATCGACGGCGGCAGCCTTGCCCTGCCGCACGTAGCCGATCGTGACCGAGGCGCCGGGCTCGACGCCGGCGAGCGCGCCGACGAGATCCGCCACCGTGGCGACCGGCATCGTGGCGGCATCCGCCGAGCGGATCGACGTGATCCTGTCACCGGCGCGGATGCCCGCCTTCTCCGCCGCAGCGCCGGCAAGCAGGCGATCGACGCCGACTCCGCGCGCGGCCGGGTCGTTGTCGGCAGACAGCGGCTTTCCCTGCACCGCCGCCCGCGGCAGCAGGCCGATCGTGGCCCGCTTCCAGGGAGGGAGCCGATCGGTGAGCACGACCCGCGCCGCAATCCTTTTCCCGTCCGCACCGGCCCCGCGCTCGACCGCCACGTCGACCTCGTCACCGGCGTACCGGGGCACCAATTGGTGTCGGGCATCGGCGACCCGCCGCACCTCCCGGCCGGCGATCTCCACGATCCGGTCGCCGCCGCGCAGGCCGGCCCGCGCCGCCGGTGAGCCGCTGCGGCAGGAGCCGATGAGCGGCGGTCCGTTGATCGGGTCGGAGCCGTGCCACGTGATCCCGAGGATGCCGGGCAGGAGCGGCTCGCCCCGCTTCAGTCGGGGCAGCACGCGGAGCACGTCCTCCAGCGGCACGGCGAAGCCGATGCCGGCATCGTACAGTTCCGTGCCCTGGTTCATGCCGGCGGTGTCGGCGGGCAGCGGCGCGAGCAGGCCGATCACGCGGCCCGATATGTCGAGCAGGGGGCCGCCATAGTTGGCGGGCGACACGGCGGCGTCGGTCTGGACTGCTCGACCCCAGCACCGATCGGTGGCCGACACGATTCCCACCGAGACGCCAGGCGCGGCCTGATTCCACCCCCGGCCCACGGCGATCGCCCACTGGCCCGGCTCCAGTTCGCTCCGCGGCACCGCCTCCAGCCGAGGCCCGGCATCGAGGCGTTCCGTCTCCAGGAGCACGAGGGCACGGGTCCGATCACGCCCCGTCACCCGGCCCACGCCCCGTGCGCCATCGGGGCGAACGACGACGACCCTGTCGACGTCGTCCGGCACCGTCAGCGACGTCGTCACGATCCACGACGTTCCCGCCACCGCGTCGTCATCGACGACGAGACCGGTCGCCGGTCCGGCCACGGTGACGCCGTCGGCCGCGGCGCTGAGTCCGGCGACCGACGCCCCCGGCTCGAGCCGGACAACGGCTCCGGCCACGCGGGCGACCGCGGCGCGGAATGCCTGCTCCTCGGCGAGCGTGGTGTCGTCGGCCCGCACGACCGCTGCCGCGAGCGATCCGAGCACGCACAACGTGCCGGCGATGGCCCGTCCACGCGGGCCGCCGTCCGTCGCAAGCCGCCACGTTCGCCACATGCATGCGTTCATCGTCGCCCCTCGACGCGTGGCAAGGGGCCGAGATCGCAGGGCACGGCCTCGTCCCCCCTGATGACCGTCACGGCGACGGGATCGCCCGGCGCCAGCCCGCCCAGCACCCGGCGCACGGCGACGCGGGACGTGACCGGCCGGCCGTTGACGGCGATCAGCAGGTCGTCGGGCCGGAGTCCGCCACGGAACGCGGCCGACTCCGCGACGAGCGACTCGACGAACGGCGGTGTGCCGTCGAGCAGGTCGGGGACGAGCACGATGCCGAGCACGCGCGGATCGACCTCCGCCCCGCGGGCCGCGGCGACCGGTGCCGGCCCGCCGGCCTCGATCGCCTTGCATCCGGCACTGATCTCGTCGAGCGGCAGGGCATGGTTCAGCCACACGCCCGTCGCCGCCGACCGCAGTTCCTTGCCCAGCATGCCGACGAGCCGCCCGCGTGAGTCGACGACCGCTCCCCCGGCAGAACCGGGATTGTTGGTGGTGAAGTCGAGCAGGTAAGAGTCTCCCTTGTAGAGCGACTCGGCGGCGCCGCGCCGGGCCTCCAGGGGCACGACCGCCGCGATCACGCCGCGCTGCACGGTCACCCGCTCGTCCCCCACCGCCACGCCGAACAGGTTCGCCAGCGCCATCACGCGGGTGCCGGCCGTCGCCCGCTCCCCGGCTGCGAGCGTGAAGCAGGACAGCCCTTCGGCATCAATCGACAGCAGCGCCAGATCGCGGCCCGGGTCGATGCCGACGACCGTGGCCGCGAACCGGCGGCCATCGTCGAGCACGCAGTCGATCTCCGGCGAGTCGAGCACCGTGCTCGCCGCGGTCACGATCCTGCCCGCGGGCGAGACGAGAATCCCGGACTGGTAGGACTCGAGACCGCGCAGCCCCCCTGCCCCGTAGAGTTTGACCACCTTGCGGGCCGCGCCGGCGATCGTCTGCCGCGGCGAATCGGCCGCGCCTGCGGCGCACGCGCAGGAGACCAGGGCGAGGAGGAGGACAGCGCCGTGCAGGTTCATGGCTTCGCCTCCGCCGGGGGCCCGGGCAGCACCGTAAACGTCTCGAACGGCTCCGTGCCCAGCCGGGCGTCGATCACGTCCCGCCCCTCCGGCGTGCGGCCGAACCGCAGTTCGCACGGATCGGCATCGGGCTCCGTCCACAGGTCGATCCCCGTCAGCGTGCCATCCCCGGCCACGTGGAACCGGGCCTCGACGCCGGCCACGGCCGCCTCGAGGACATCCACGAGTTCGGGAATCGTGAACACGGCCATGGCCCGCGGGTCGCGCGGGGCGGTGCCGAGGTACGTCGTCCGGCCGAGCGCCGCCGGTCCCTCGCGGACGAGCCGCCGATAGAGCACCAGCGCGGCGAGGAGCCCGCCGCTTCCCGGCGGCTCCGGGCTCGTGTCGAGCTCGGCACGCGGGTCGATCCGCGACGTGCCGGTCGGCAGTTCGATGACCGCGGCATCGTCGCCGATGACGATGCGGAAGTCACCGCCGCGGCCCGTCCGGCCCGCCAGCGTCCACGCGCCGGCGCCGGCGGCTGATCCGCGGCCCACGACGGCCTTGGCGACGCGATCCCGCTCGACGACGTTGAAGTGATGGTTGGCGAAGCCGCGTCGCGTCTCGTACAGGCCGCGGACCGCGACGGGAAGCGCGGCCGCCGGCCGCTTCGGCGCCGGCTCCGCATCCGGATCAGCGGGCCGGGGACCGCTGCGGGCGGGCCGCTCCTCCCCAGCGGCGACCGCGGCGAGTTCCGCGGCCGTGTGCACCCCTGTCAGTCTGACCAGTTTCTCCACGCGGCGCCCGCCACGACGGACCACGATCGGCACCTGCCAGCCCGCCGGGAGCGTCCCGAGGATGTTCTTGAAGCCGTTGACCGTCCGCACCGGCCGGCCGGCGAGGGCCACCACCTCGTCGTCGTGGCGGATGCCGCGCCGCCAGGCATCCGACGACTCGAGGATGTCGGAGATGAACACCGAGCCGTCGGCTGCCGAGGCGACGACCGCGCCGAGCGTCGCATGGTCGACGATCCGGCCGCCGCGCAGGCTGCCGAGGAAGTTCCGCACCTGGTTCGCCGAGATCGCGTAGCCGACGCCGACGTTCACCCGGCCGCGCTTGTCGAACGACGCCCGGCCGTTGACGCCGATCAGCCTGCCCGCGGCATCGAACAGGCCGCCCCCCGAGTTACCGGGGTTGATCGCCGCATCCACCTGGATGCAGTCGGCGTACTCGAGGATCGTGCCGCTGGGAAACTGGTAGCGATGGACGCCGGAGACGATGCCGGCGCTGATCGAGGGGCGCAGGTCGGTCGCCAGCAGGAACGGATTGCCCGCCACGAAGCAGGGATCCCCCGGCTCGACGAGATCACTGTCAGCGAGCGGCACATGGGGGAAGTCGTCGCGGCCGAGCAGCTTGACGAGCGCCACGTCGCCGGTGGGATCGATGCCGACGATGACCGCGTCGTACAGCCGGCCGTCCGCCAGGCCGCAGGCCATCGCCACGCCTGCCGGCTGCGTGACGTGGAAGTTCGAGACCGCGTAGCCGGCGGGATCGACGAGCACCCCAGATCCGCCGCCGGCACCGGCGGCGAAGATCGAAACGGCGGCGGGCGCGGCCCGGCGAATCGCCTCGATCCGCTGCCGCTCGGCCGCCAGCACGTCCGCCGGCACATCGCCGGCGACGGCGGCCGCCAGGGATGCCAGCGTGCCGACGACGAGGGGCGCGACCGCCACAAGCCGGCGGTGCGTTTCGTTCGTCATCCAGCGGCGCTCGCGGCTCATCGGGGCGGATTCACTTTTCGAAGACCGGGTCATGGAACAGCACGGGCCCGCCCGGCCCGCCGCCGGCGGCATCGACCGTGATCGTCAGCCGCCGGGCATCGGCCACATCGACGTCGATCGGCAGGTCGGCCGCAGGCTCCTTCTCCGCTGCCGGCCGGTCGGCTGCCGGGCTGCGGAACACCTCCCGATCGTCCGCCTGGATCGTCACCGTCGCAACGCGGCCCGCGCCGCTCGCCGGGCCCGCGAGGCGGGCACGAAACCGCCGACTGTCGGCCGGCACGCGCCACACGATCTCCGTTCGTGGCCGGACGACCAGGCCGCCCGCCGCCACCGCCCCGGCGGGAAGAAACCGCGGGGCGAAGAACTCTCCGACCCGCCCGGCCGCCGTGAGCCCGCCGAAGAATGGCTCCACGCTCTTCCGCTCCGGCTCCAGCGTGGCCAGCCGGACGGTGCGGCCGGCCGCATAGTCGATCGATCGCAGCAATCGACCGGGAAGTTTGACCACGCCGTCGATCTCGAGGGCCTCGGGCGTCCACGTGACCGACGCTCCGCGCAGCGATCCGCCACCCACCTCGACGGCCATTCCCCCCGCCTCCCCCGGGGTGGCCCGCAGCCAGTGAAGCCCGACGACCTTCCCGCGATTGACGCGAATCGTTTCCTCGTCCAGAACCACGGCCACCTGCTCCGCTTCCACGGCGCTGATCGCGCACTCGACCAGTTCGAAGCCGGGCTCCTCCGTGTCACGCTGACGTGCGACCACGACGAGGTCGGATGCCGGCTTTTCGGGGAGCGCCCCCAGCCACGCCGGCTCCGTGTCGCCGCCCCGGACGGGGCCGAAGGCCACCGTCCAGACGCGGTCGATCGGCAGTTCGATCCGTCCGTCGTCCCGGAGAATGGCCGCGCGTCCATCCTGCCAGAGGAAATCATTTCCCGTCAGCCGCAGTCCCGCACCGCCCATGACCGTCACCCGCGGCGGCGGCTCCCGGTTGGCACCGCCTTCGGCGGCGACGACGACCCGGCGGATGGCGGCGACGGCGAGCACGGGCTGCGCGGCGAGCCGCAGTTCCCGCGGGCCGATCCCCTCCAGGACGCCCGCCACGACGGTGCCGTCCGTCTTCTCGACCCGCACGTCGAGCGCCGCGGCCGGCGCGACACAGGCTGCCGCCAGGCCGGCGACGAGCGCCCGCGTGGCGTTGCCTACCGCGCCCGCCAGGCGGGCCGACCCATCATGGCCCGCGCGTGCGTTCACCCTCTTCTCCTCCGCTGGCCAGCCGCTTGAAGTACTGCTCGATTGCCTCCCGATAATGCGGCGGGAACTCACGGCCGATCTGCTGCAGGGATGCCTCGCGCCGATGCGGCGGCAGGCTCCCCCAGGCGTCGCCGGCCTGGATCTCGCGCTTCTGCACGTCACCCCGTCCCTTGCCGTCGGCGAGCCGGCTGTCGTCGAGCGGCGTGGCCTGTCCACCCTGCCGGCCTCCGCCCCCCGCCCCGCCGCCACCGGCGCCCGCGCCCGCCGACTGCTGCTCCTTTTCCAGCGACTCGATCAGCTTGTCGAGCGATTCCACGACGCCGTCCTGCACCTTCCTGGTGGCCGGACCCGCGCCGCCCAGATCGAGCCGGCGCCGGCTGTCCCGCATCCGCCGCGCGATGTGGTCGAGCGATCCGGCCTCGAGCGCCAGCGCATCGGCACGCAGGAGCCGGGCGACCCGTTCGTACCGCAGCGGAATCTGTCCCTGGCGCTCGAGCAGCAGGTCGATCGTCTCGACCGCCGCGGCCGTGTCGAGCAGCCAGTGCTGGCAGGCCGCGCGACAGAACAGGAGCGCTGCCGGATCGACCGCCGTGGCCGGGTCGAGGCCGGCCAGGAACGGCAGCGCCTCGTCGAACCGGTCGGCCCGCACCAACTCCCGACCGGCCCACAGGGCGACGGCCTCGCCGGCGAACGTCGAGAGCGGTCCGTCCTTCAGCCACGTGGGCGGCCCGGCCATCTGCCCACGACCGGCGAGCGACTGCCTCAGGTCGGCTGCCTGGCGATCGACGGCGGCGACGGTCTCCATGATCCGATCGAGTGGATCAACTCTGGCCGCAGCGGGACGATTCCATGCCGCCCGGGCCCGCGACACCACGTCCGGAGCGGCGCTCGTGGCCAGCCCGTCGAGCCAGGCGCCGGCCCGGGCTTCGATCTCGGCCTGTGTCGGGATCGACCAGGACGGCTCGCGGTCGAACTCCGCATCACGGGCCGGCAGCGCCGGCGCACCGGCGATCGCAGGCAGAGGCAGACCGATGATCAGGATGCCGACGAGGGTCGCCGCCGTTCCGCATCGCCGCGACTCGCTCATCGTCTGGCACCCCGGATGCACCCGCCCGGGGCCGCTGCGGACTCCCGGACCGACATTTCCAATCATACCCGCACACCGGCCCCGCGTGCAGGGACGCTGCCGCGGGGCCGATGCACGGGCCGCTGGTCCGTGCGGCAACTGTATGGGTCACGAGCCCAGAAGGGGTTGTTCCTGCCATGTCGCCGGGCTGTGGAAGCAAGCGCCGGCATGGATGCCGAAGCGCAGCGGACATGCAGTGAACGGAGGGCCGGAGGCCCGCAGAGCACGGCCGGTGACGTGGCAGGGACACCCACGACCCACGGAACATTCCGATGGACCGGGCCGCTAGGCGAGGGCCGCGAGGCCTTGCATCGCCGCGTCGCGGACGTGGAGTTCGGCCTTGGTCGTCCGGGTGCGACGCAGGTGGCCGTAGATGCTTCGGGCTGCCGGCTTGTTTCCCGAGGCCGCGAGTTTTTCCGCCAACACCAGACATGCCTTTGTCATCTGCGTCCGTTCCCAGCCCTGCGCCCCATCTGCCGCGGCGATGAGCAGCGCGGCCGATTCCGGCCTGCCGAGCCGGCCGAGGCCGTCGGCGGCCGCGAGCCGCACCTCGCGGTCCATGTCGCCGAGCGCCTGCGTGAACGCCTCAGCGCTCCTGGCATCGGCGAGCACCGCCAGGGCACCGAGCACGTTGAGCCGCGGCCGGCCCGTCGCCTTCGGCAGGGCAGCACGAAACTGTACGATCGCCCGTTCGCCGCCGATCGCCACGAGCGCCGCCGTCGCGGCGTCGGTCACAGCCTCGTCGAGCAGCACCCGGCCCAGGGGCTCACACGCCTCGTCACGCCCCGCCCATTGCAGCTCCTGACAGAGGTATGCCCGGTTCTCCGGGAGCAAGGCATTGTTCTCCAACTGCGACGCGATCGCCTGGCAGATTTCCTTCCGCAGCGCCTCGTCGCGAACGACGAGCGGATAATTCACGACGCAGTGCAGGGCGAAATGCGGCTTCGCATCGGCGGCACCGCCCGGCTCGGCGAGCAACGAAATCAGCCCCAGCACGCTCTGCTTGCCCCCCTTGGCGATGCCGGCAGTCGCGGCCTCGACCTTCTCCTTGTCCCTGGCGATCTCGGCCGGAAACTCGTCTACGATTTTCTTCAGTTCCTCGGTTGCCGACATGGCTGAACTCCTCACGGGTGTCGAAGGATGGAGACGGGCGGCAGACGCGGCGGCTCAGAGCCGCCACGGCGATCGCATCGGCTGATTGACGAGGCGGTTGGCCTCCTCGTCGCCGACGATCTGCTCCGTGACCGGATCGAACTTCAGCGGCCGGCCGCAGCGGAACGCGCAGTTGGCAAGGTGGAACACCGCCGCCACGTGGTGAGACCGCTCCGCATTGCTGCCGGTCGGCTGGCGGGTGCGGATCGCCTCGGCGAACATCGGCAGCGGAGCCAACTCGGGCAGTTCCTTCAGTTGTCGACGCCCCTCCTCGCCGAGCTTCTCGAGGAAGTACGCGTCGTCGGTGTGCCGCGGCTGAAGCCGGTCGTACTCCGGCCCCCACTCCCCGCTGGCGAGCACCCACGTAAACCCGTCGGCGTACTTCAGTTCGCACCAACCCCACATGCCGGCTGCCTCGGGATGAACGGGTGGAGCGTAGGGGATGATCTCGACTGGATGGGTCAGGTCGCGGCCGTACGCCAGGGCGGGGGTGTGGATGTGATGCGTCGCCATGTCGCCAAGGCCGCCGCCGTCGTAGTCCCAGTAGCCACGGTGCGAACCACCGTTCCGGTTTGGATTGAACGGCCGCAGGGGCGCGGGGCCGCAGTACATGTCCCAGTCGAGGTTCGCCGGCACCGGCTGGACCGGGTACATGGTCCTGCCGCTCCACTGGGCGAGCTTGAATCCGCCGCGGGTGATCAGGACGCTGTCGCACTGCTTGAGGAGGCCGTTTGCAAAAATCTTCCGTGCCGTGGTCCGAACGTCGCCCTTCCTTTCGATCTGGAAGACGCGGCCGTACCGCTTCTCGGCCGCGGCGACGGCCCGCCCCTCGGAGATGAACCGGCACATCGGTTTTTCACAGACCACGTCCTTGCCCGACTCCATTGCCGCGATCGAGATCAGGGCGTGCCAGCCGGGGTGCGTGGCGATGGCGACGACGTCGATATCATCCCGCTCCAAGACCCTGCGAAAGTCGGTGTAGAACTCCTTGTCGTCGGCCTTGTCCCTGAATCTCACGTCGCACTGGGCGACCATCTTCACGTCCTTGCCGAGATTCCCGAAGGATTGCCGCCCCTGCCCTCCGCATCCGATCAGCGCCCCGCGAATCTCCTCGCTCGGGGGCGTGTGCTCGGGCCCACCGAGTACGTGCCGAGGCACGATCGTGAACGTCGCGGCAGCCGCCGCCGATCGGGACAGACAGGCACGACGCGAGATACCCTTCCGCCCGCGGGAACCCTGCTTCGTCATCGGAACCTCCGCACGATGCTGATTGGTCGGCCCGCTGCCGCGGCCGCGTCAGGCCTCGAATGAAAAAGGGATACCACGTCGCCGCAACGCCGTCACAACCTGCCGTCAGGGCTCCGTCCGGCCGCTGACGATGTCCTGCGCCGCCCGCTCGATGCTGCGCTGCCGCTCTGCGAGCCGCCCGAGGGCGTCGACGAGTTCCGGCTCCTCGACCCGCTCCGCGCCGTCGGCGAGGAGTTGCGCGTATTTCTTCGTCCGCGTGTTCACCTTCACCTGCAGGCTGCGGAGCATCTTCAGTTCGGCGAGCTTGTCGACGAGCGGCTGCTCCTGCCGCTGGCCATCGCCTCCCCCTTGCATGCCGCCGGCCTGCTTGCCCTGCTTGTCCGCCGCCGCCGCCTTCTCGACGGCTGCCAGCAGTTCCTCGAGGCCGGTCACGAGGTCCTGGCACAGCCCCCGGGTCGTGCCGTCGACGGCAGCCCGCGCCAGCCGCGCGGCGGCCTGCGCGGCATCGTCGCGAATTCCCTCCAGGGCCTGCGGGATCGCCACCGCGGAGCCGTCGTCGCGCACCAGCGTCACGGCCATCGTCGCCTCGGCGCCGACGGCGGCTTGCTCGCGGCCGAGGCGGGCCGATTCCAGTTCCCGTTCACGGGCCGCGGCCGGCGCCGCGACGAGTCGCTCGACGCCGGCGAGCACCTCGCGTTCGACGCGGAGCATCTCGCGAAGCCGCGCCCCGAGCTGCACGAGCAGCCGCTCGACCTCCTGCTCGCGCATCTGCCGGAGGATCTCCTCCAAGGCGGAGCGGGCCGTCTCCAGTTCCTCGACAGCCTGCTCCTGCGCCCGCCGTGCCTCCCCGCGACCGGCGGCGGCGAGACGTTCCCTGGCCGCCTGCATCCGCTTCTCCGCTGCCGCGAGCCGCCGGGCCGTCCGGCGGCCCCGCGCCGCATCGTCGTCGCCGGCGTCGTCATCGGCAGCATCGGGATCGCCGCCCGCGTCCCCGCCGCCCTCCGCGGCCGGCGCAGGCTCGCTCCCGGGGGGCGTCTGCTGCCCGCGGCCCTTTCCCCCCGGCGCGCCTTGTGCTTCAGCGCCGTCGTCCGCGCCGTCGTCCGCACCGGGCTTCGGTGCAGCGCCGGCTCCGGCCTCGCGGTCATCGACGCGGCGGGCGAACCGCCCGACATCGTCGGCCAGCGACCGCACGTCCGCCGCCAGGGCCCCCTGGCGATCGGCCAGCTCCGCGGCTCGGCCTCCCGCCTCGGTGGAGCCCTCGATGTCCCGCTGCCTGGCGATCGCCTTCCCAAGCCGGGCGAGGAACGCCCGCACCTCCTCCTTGGCGCTGGCCGCCCGCCGCTCCGAGTCGCCCGATTCGAGCAGTTCCAGCAGGCCGCGCATCTGGTCGATCGCCTCCTGCTGGCTGCTCCCCGCCTTGAGGAACTGCCGCTTCTCGAGGAGCGCGACGATCGTCGTCAGCCGCTCGTCGAGCCTGCTCTCCCGGGCCTTCTCGAAGGCCGCCCGCAGCGCCGCCGAGCGGCGCGGATCGGTTGTCGAGAGCAGATCGGCGAGGCGGAGAAACGACCGCTCCAGATCCGCATACTGCCGGCGCAGATCCTCCTCCCGCTGCCGGAGCACGGCCGCCGCATCGACCGCATCCGCCGCACCTGCCGACTGCCAGGGGCCGCGGCCGGCCACGACCGCCGCCACGATCGTCAGGCAGCCCAGCAGCAGGCGGCGGGCCCGACCGGCCTTCACCCAGCGCCGACACGCTACACCACCGCCGGCTCGACTCATGGTCGCTCCAGTGCCTCGCGGGCCTGCCGCTTCTGCGTTTCGATGGTCTCGGCCCGGATCTGTTCCTGCGTCCGGAGCACGCCGCGCAGCCGCTCGATGATCTCGTTGATCGATTCCGCCTCCAACATCGTAGCCAGCACCTGCCGCATCCGCGCGATCACGGCGTCGGCCTGCCGGCCGACGGCCAGCGGGTCGGGAGCCGGCCCTCCCGGGGCCTGGCGGCAGGCCTTGGCGAGGTCCGGCAGGTCCGCCGCGGCGATTCCCGCCAGCGGCCTGGCGATTCCGCCCACGACCCGCGCGTCCAGGTCCGGGGAAAGCAGGAAATTGTTGGCTAGTTCGAGCCCGATGCCGCGAAACGCGCCGGCAATCTCGCCGGTTTCCCCCGCGGCCCGCAGCGCTGCCTCTCCGCAGCGCGTCACCGTGGAGATGGCCAACTCCGCGCCGTCCGCCTGCTGGCTGCCGAGCCGCTCCCGCGCCCGCGTCACGTCGTCGATCGCCCCCTCGAGCCGCCGGCGCAGGAGAATCTCCCGCGCCTCGAGCAGCGCCCGCAGTTCGTCGGGCGTGACGATGTCCAGCGTCCATGGGTCGCTCGTGCCGATGTTCGGCCCGCCGGCGAGCGTGCAGCCGTCGCGGGCCTCGATCGCGACGAGCAGCCGGCCGCCGGTGCCGAGTCGCAGGGAATCGATCGGCACGGCCAGCGGTTCGTCGGCGGCGATGTCGACCCTCGTCTCCCCGCCGCGCACGCGGTCGATCGGCTGCGACGCCCGCGCGGCGTCGGCAGCGGGAGCGACGGCGGACCGGAGCAGGATCGCGGCCGCGGCCAGCCCGTGATCGTCGCTGATCGCCCCCTCGACCATGATCCGGCCCCGCGGGGTCAGCGCCGTCGGCCCACCGACGAGCCGCAGGCCGACCCGCGGCGGCTCGTCGGCGACGGCCACGAGGGTGAACGCGACGCCATCCCGGTTCACGAGGCCGTCAGTGTCCTCGAGCCTGACCAGCACCGCGGTGTCGGCGAGCACCTCGTCGAGCGTGCCGCTGATCGTGCGGGTTCCCGGCGGGGCGGAGTCGAGCGTCGCCAGCGGGATGTCCGCCGCGGGCTCGTCCGCGCCCACCGACGCGGTGTTCGTCGAACGTGACGCCCCGCCAGCGCTCGAGCGCTGCACGATCCGCGCCGACCGCAGCGGCTTCGTCGCCGTGCACTCGATCTCGACCCGCGACCCGCGTGGGATCGGGATCGTCCGGGCGGCCCGCAGTTCACGGCTGCCGCCGCCGAGGTAGGCCGGAAGGACGCAGCGGATGGCGAGCCCATCGACCGCCGGCGGATCGACCGCCCGCAGCCGCAGATCGCGCATCCGCGCATCGCCGCCGCGAATCTCCAGTGCGACGTCGCGCGAGACATTCTTGAGGACGTGGACGAACGTCTGCACGCCGCCGACCACGGCGCCGCGGGTGCCCATCCGCGCAGTCGTCCAGCCGCCGGGCCCGGCCAGCCTGACGTCCACCTCGGCGGGAGGCCGGTCGCTGCCGCGGGCGTGCACGACCAGCTCCACGTCGGCTCCCCGGGCCACCGTGCGGCTGCCGTCCCGAAACCCTTCCACCTCGAGCGTCACCCGGCGCGGCCACGGCGCGGGGGAGAGGCGGAGCATGCGTTGCGCCCAGGTCATGCCGATGGCGGGCCGGACAGCCACCAGGAGGCCGACCGTGGCGGCGGCGAGCCCGGCCAGCAAGGCCAGCGACACGAGCCGGCGGCGGCGGAAGATCCGCGCCACATCGACATCGCCGAGCAGCGCCGCGGCTTCGGCCGCCGTCCGGGCGAGCAGTCGGCCGTCGATCCCCGCTTGATCGGCTGCCGCCAGCGCGATGGTGGTCGAGAGGCTGTCGCGAAATCCGGGGTGGCCGCGCTCGACGGCGATGGCGAGCGACTCGTCGGCGAGCGGCACGGCCAGCCGGGCGACGAGCTTCGTCGTCACGATCCAGCCCAGTCCGCAGAGGGCCGCGGCGCCGACGATGCCGCGCACCCAGCCCGGGGGCTCGACGCTCCAGTCGAAGGCGAGCGATCCCCAGAAGACCGCGGCCGAGCCGATCACGAGCCAGGCGAGCGACTCGATCCAGATCCACTTCCGGGCCTCGCGGCGTATGCCGTCCAGCAGCCGGCGGATGGCGATCACGGCGGCCCCGGTGTCGGTCGCGGCGGCGGGCTGGTCGATGACGATTGCCATGGCAACGGTGCGGAGGAGCGGGTTCAGGCGAGCCGGAGCAGCCGCCGGGTGATCCATTCGAGGCACAACATGCCGACCCCCGCCGCGAGCAGGATGGTGTTCAGCCTGCGTTTGAAGGCGTTGTCGGCGGACGCGGTCTCGTACTCGCGCCGCGACCGGTCGGGAATCGTGGCGGCGACCCGGGCCGAGTCGGCGGCCGTCCACGATGCCGACGTTGGGTACTCCGGCTCCCTGCCCGACGCCCGCGCGACCTGTTCCAGCAGGCCGCGGTCGAGCTGCGGGCGGGCGAGTTCGCGGTCGGGCAGTTGCGCCTGGACCCGGCGGGTCAGGCGGGCGTCGTCGCCGGGACCGAGATCGCACTCGATCTGCCACGATCCCTCGCGCGACGCCACGAATCCGCCGCGGAGCATGTCCGGCCGCGACGGCTCGGCCTCCAGCGGCACCGGCACGGTGCTGCCGTCGGGGGCGATCACCCGGCAGCGCGGCCGCGGTTCGGCCGCCGCGGGCTCCGCGAGCACGAGCCGCACCGCCACCGAGCCGCCGACGGGAAACCGGTCACGGTCCACCAGCAGCCGGCCGCGGCCGGAGCCCCGGAGCAGACGCCCCTGGGCCACGTGGCGGACGAGCTGCGTCACGATCCGCTCGTACGCGGCATCGCCGATGCCGCGCAGGCGCCACAGTTCGCCGCTGGCGACGACGACCGTGCTGCCCGAACCGTAATACTGACCGGCGATGAAGATCGGACGGGCATCGGCACCGGCGGCGCCCGCGGGGGGAACCACGCGGGCGTAGACCGTGGCGCCCGGCTTGGCGGCGCCGCTGCCGATACAGGCATGGACGCCGCGAAACTCCTCCCAGATCGTCTGGCTCGCGGCCGCCGTCGGCGCCAGCCAGAGAAACTCCGCCTCCTGTCCCGCGCGGGTGAATTCCAGCCGCATCGGCTCCGCGGAAACGATTGCCTGACCCGCCCCCAGCCGTCCGGCCCCCTCCACCGGGAGCAGGCCCCGGACGGTCAGCGCCTCGACCGCTCCCTGCCAGCGTTCGGTGCCGACGGCCCCCGAGAAGAAGATCATGCCTCCCGACTCACGGGCGACCCAGCGCTCGAGCCGGGCCTGCGCCGCGGCGTCGAGCAGCCGCCAGTCGAAGTCGAAGGCCACGATCGCATCGTAGCCGCCGAGGGCCGCATCGCTGTCCGGAAACTGGTCGAGCATCCGCCGGGCATCCTGCGAGATGCCGGGCAGGGCCGTGCCGAGCAGGACGTCGACGGCGAAGCTCTTGTCACGATGCAGCACGCTGCGGGCGAACTGGTATTCCCGGGTCGGGCCCCCGGCGACGAGCAGCACCTGCGTGACCTGTTCGACCACGTCGACCTCGATCTGCTGCGCGTCGTCGGCGGGGGTCCTGTCCTGCGCCGGCGGCCGCACCCGCACCGTGAGCGCGCGCCGGCCGGGCGTCGCGAGCCCGGGAACGTCGAACCGCACGGGAACGAGGTCGCCGTCCGGGCCGAGCACGACGTCGCGAATGGCGATGCTGCGGGCCGGTGCGGTCGCCGCCGCCCCGGGCTGACCGGCGGCCGCCTCGAGGAGCTCGACCGTCGCGGCCGAGCGATCCAGGCCCTGAGCCTGCAGGTAGGCGACGACCGCGAAGCCGTCGCCGGGCACGGCCCGGGACGGCGCCACCACGTCGGCGACGCGCACGTTCGCCGGCAGCCGATCCGAGCCGAAGCCGAGAGGATGGATCGACACCTCAGCCGTCGCGCAGGCGCCGGCGACGGCGACCGGATCGGTCCCGGCGTTGCTCGCCCCGTCCGTGAGCACGACGATGCCGGCGAGCAGCCCGCGCGGCTCCCGGTCGAGCACTGCAGCCAACGCCTCGCCGAGGCGGGTCTCATAGCCCGCCGGCCGGAGCCGGTCGCGCCAGCCGGCGCTCGACGCCCCGTCCCCGGACGCGTCCGCCGCACCATCCTCACGCCCCGCCTCCCCGGGTTCGGTCACCCCGCGCTGCGGCAGCGTCACGAGCCGCTCCGCATCGGCCTCGAACCGCCACACGGAAACCTCGTGCCGCTCCGCCAGCGCGCCGAGCAGTCCGGCCGCGTCGAGCACGGCGGCCGCGGCCCCCGCGCGGCTTGCAGCACCGGCAGGCGCACTGCCCGGCGCGCCGTCGGCCGCGGACCGCGCCGCGGGCAGCGACATGCTCGCGCTCGCATCGACGAGCACGGCCACGCGGCTCGGCAGCACCAGTTCCCGCTCCGTCGTGCGTTGCAGATCGAGCAGGGCGATCCCCACCACCGTGATCGCACCGAGCCGCAGGCCGGCCAGCAGCAGCCGCGCCGGCCAGGGCAGGTCGGCCGCATCGCGACGGTAGGTCCAGATGACGAGGGCGATCAGCGTGAGCGCCGCCAGCGCCAGCAGCGGCATCTGCCACCACTCGGAGAAGCCGTCGACGAGCGTGCTCACGATCCGCTCGCGGACGGCGCGGGCGGCGGGGGGAACCGGTGACTGACCGACGCTGGGCATGGGACCGGAGATCGCGAGAAAGGAGGTCAGCCGAACACCGGCCGCCGGCGGGCCGTCGGGGCATGGTATCCGGCCGCGCGGGCGAGCAGTTGTTCCCCCACCAGCAGAGCGAGCAGAAGGGCGAGCAGCGGCTTCACCAGGGGCATGCCGGCTGGCGCCGCGGCGGCCGCCCGCGGCGACTCGGCAGCCTCGAACCGAAACGGGATGCCCGGCAGCGCCCGGGCCAGAGCCGGGCGGTCGATGCGGCGCAGCCGGCCCTCGTCGGCGACCACGTTGACGGCGAACAGTCGCTCCCGCTCGGTGCCGTCGAGCCTGCGCCAACGGGCCGCGTAGCCCCCCGGTTCACGCGGGCGACGCAGCCGCGCCTCGAGCGGACCGGTGGCGGCGGCCACGGCCGTCTGGCGGACGACGGTGCCCTGCGGCGGAACGATGAAGTCGACCTCGATCTCGTCCACGCCCTGCTCCAGTTGCACGGCGAGATCGTCGCCTACGACCATCTCCGTCGCCCGGCGCCGGCCGCGGGCGAGCCGGCCCTCCAGTTCCAGGAGCACCACGACCCAGCTCGGATTGCCGCGGGCCCAGTTGTTCCAGGTCGGCGCCGCCGTCGTCAGCACGGCCACCGCCATGCCGGCGCCGAACGGCCGCTCCACGGCGAGCGGCATGCCGTTGCGGAGCGAGAGCAGGCGCCGGAATCCCGACCCGGGCGCCGGCGCGAACGTCCGCTCCACGGCCGTGAACCGTTCGACCCGCACCGCATCGAGCAGTGGATTCCGCTGGCCGCTGAGCACGGCGACCGCCGGATGCTCCTCCGCGACGAGGTCTGGTGCACCGGCACCGGCCGGATCGGGAAGCAGGTCCACGCTGCCCGCCAGCGGGGCGGGAAACACGCCGGCGCCGGCGCGGTACAGGGTCTGGTTGACGACCTCGGCCCGCGTCCGCGGGCCGGTGAAGAACACGACGCCGCCGCCGGCGCGGACATAGTCCTCGACCGCCGCCACCTCGGAGGCGTCGAGCCGCTCCACGTCGAGCATGAAGATGCAGTCGAAGGTGGCGAGGTCGAGGCTGGCGAGCGCCCGCGGCTGCTCGATCCGCGGCCGGATGCCGGTCGGCGCGGCCCCGCCGGGCGCCACAGCCGTCGCCACGTAGAAGGCGTCGCCGTCACGGCCGCCGCGCGGATCACCGTCGATCACGAGCACGTCCACCCGTTCGACGACGTCGACGACCGCCGATCGCGCGTCGTCGGGCAGGAGCACGTCGGGGGGCAGCCGGGCCGCCACGAGGTGCGGACCGGCCGCGGTGAAACGGGCGTCGAAGCGGCGGCTCGCCGTGCCGCCAGCCACGATCTCCGTGATCGTCAGGCCGGGCCGCGGCACACCGTCTTCGGCGAGGTCGATCGCCACGTCCCGGGCCGGACCGGTCCCGTCGTTTCGCACCGTGACCTCGAAGGGCACGCTCACGCCCACGGCGGGCACGCCTCCCGCCATCTCCAACCGCTCCAGCGTCAGGTTGCCGGCTGCCGGTCGCTCTGGCGAGGCGCGATTCGCATCCCCGTCGAGGCCGCAATCGACGAACCGGAGCTCGGCGCCCGCGGCCACCAGCCGCTGCAGCGCCGCCTGCATCTCGTCGTCACCCTGCCAGTCGCGGGCCCGAAAGTCGCTCACCAGCCAGACGATCCGGGCCGCGTCTCCCCCCTCGACGAACCCCGCGACCGCGGCCAGCGGCTGGGCCGGCGACGTCGCGAACGCCCCTGGCAGCCAGCCGGCGATGGCGGACCGGACCTCTTGGAGAAGCAGCCGGTCGAGCGGCCGGCGCTGCAGGTCGAAACCGGCCCCGCCGGGAGCGACCGCCGAGAAGCGTCCGCAGGTGAACTCTCCCGCCCCTCCCTCGGCGACGGCATCCTCCACGAGCCGCTCCACGAACCGCCGACCGCGATCGAACGCCCGCCCCGCATCCCCCGCCGGCGCGCCGGTCGTGTCGGCCATCGAGACGGTGTCGTCGAGGAGGACGACGTGCGCGGTGCGGCCGGCGCCGAGGAGCCCGCCGATCGCCTGCCGCCAGCGCGGCTGCGCCAGGGCGAGGACGAGCCCGAGGACGATCGCCGTCCGCAGGGCGAGGAGGAGAATCTGCCGGAGCAGGACCCGCGTCCGGTACCGTCGCTGGCTGGCGAGCAGGAACTCCAGGGCGGCGAACTTCACGCGGCGCTGCCGGAGCAGGTTGATGAGGTGGATCACCAGCGGTGCCGCCACCACGGGCAGGCCCCACCAGAACAGCGTTGGAAAGTCGAACGTCGGCATGGTGATCCCGTCAGCGGCTGCCCATCTCGCACCTACAACGCCAGGCCCGCCCTGCGGGACAGCAGCCGCACGAGGGCGCCGGCCACGGGCTCGCCGGTGCGGACGAGGGCGTAGTCGCACTGCGCGGCCGCTGCCGCGCCCCGCACCTCCGCCAGGAACGCGGCGAAGGCCTCCAGGTAGCCGGCCCGCAGGGCGCGCGGATTGCAGGCCAGCCACTCGGGCA
This sequence comes from Planctomycetia bacterium, assembly GCA_014192425.1. Classification (NCBI taxonomy): domain Bacteria; kingdom Pseudomonadati; phylum Planctomycetota; class Planctomycetia; species Planctomycetia bacterium. The sequence goes on from BJHK01000003.1 coordinate 63,245, forward strand.
GTTCCAGCCCTTCGAACCGGGTCGGGCCCTCGAACGGGAAGTCGATCTCGTCGTCGTCGAGGACGTGGAGGAGGAGCGGATCGTGTCCCTGCTGGCGGAGCAGCCGGAGGCCGGCGAAGAGCCCGGTCCGATCGCCGAGCACGTCGGAGATGATCGCCACCATGCCGCGTCGCGGCAGGGTTTCCGCGAGCCGACGCAGCACCGGTAGGAAGGCGGTCGACCGGCCGCCGCGCGGGGCCTCGAGCACGTCGCAGATGCCGCCGAGGTGCGACCGGCGCGTCCGCGCCGGCACGCTCGCCCGGACCGCGTCGTCGAAGACCGTGCAGCCGACCGCGTCGCCGTGCGACAGCGCCAGCCAGGCGAGGCACGCCGCCAGCGTGGCGGCGACGTCGTACTTCGTGGGCCGGTCGGCGCCGACGTAGTCCATGCTCGCCGACCCGTCGACGAGGAGCGTGAGCCGGAGGTTGCTCTCCTCCTCGTACTCCTTGACGTACAGCCGGTCCTGCCGCCCCCAGACCTTCCAGTCGACGCGGCGCAGGTCGTCGCCGCGAACGTACTCCCGGTGCTGCAGGAACTCGACGCTCTGCCCCTTGAACGGGCTCTTGTGGAGGCCGACGAGGGCGCCCTCGACGGCGTCTCGGGCGCGCAGTTCGAGCCGGGCGATACGGGCGATCGCCTCAGGACGCAAATATCGTCTGGAACCGCGGGTCACGCGTCAGCTCATCCTCGTTGGCCGGTGTGTTCTCGACGATGCGGCCGATGATGTCATCGGCGGTCACGCCCTCGCTCTCGGCGGCGAAGCCGACGACGATCCGGTGCCGAAGCACGGGTGCGGCGAGGGCCTGCACGTCCGCGGCGGCTACGTGACTCCGGCCCTGGAGCAGGGCCCGCGCCTTGGCTCCCACGATCAGGAACTGCACGGCCCGCGGACCGGCTCCCCACGTGAGTTGGTCGGCGACGAAGTCGGGCACGCCCGGCTCGCCGGCCCGCGTTTGGCGCACGATGGCCAGCGCGTAGCGGACGAGGTGATCGGCGACCGGCACCTCGCGCACGGCCCGCTGCAGGGCGAGGATGTCGGCTGCGGCGAGCACCGGCCGCGGCTCCTCGGTCGGCAGACCGGTCGTCCGCCGCGCGATCTCGAACTCCTCGTGAAAACTCGGATAGCGGACGAAGACCTTGAGCATGAACCGGTCCTGCTGGGCCTCGGGCAGCGGGTAGGTGCCCTCCTGCTCAATCGGATTCTGCGTGGCCAGCACGAAGAACGGATCGACGAGACGGTGCCGGACGCGGCCCACGCTCACCTGCCGCTCCTGCATCGCCTCGAGGAGCGCCGCCTGCGTTTTGGGGGGTGTGCGGTTGATCTCGTCGGCGAGCACCACGTTGGCGAACAGCGGCCCCTCCAGGAACCGCACCTGCCTGGCCCCGCTGGCCCGATCCTCCTCGAGCACGTCGGCGCCGATGATGTCGGACGGCATCAGGTCGGGGGTGAACTGGATGCGGCTGAAGGACAGGTCGAGGCTCCGGGCGAGCGTGCTCACCAGCAGCGTCTTGGCGAGTCCCGGGACTCCCTCCAGCAGGCAGTGGCCGCGGCTGAAGATGCAGATCAGCAACTCCTCGATCACCTGCTGCTGCCCGACGATCACCCGCCCGATCTGGTCGAGGATCCGCTCCCGGGCCTCGTGGAGGCGTTCGATGGACGGGGCGACTGCGCTGGCCATGGCGGTCTCCGGGGAACTGGTGGGCGGGCCGGCGCGGCCGCCGCCCTGGACCATCGTCGCATCAACGCTGGTAGATCGGAAGGGCCGCACCCTGGAGCTGGAGAATCACCAGATTCGTGGCCGTGGTGTAGACCGGCCCGATGTAGCCCTGCGTCCAGCAGGTTCCGTTGCGATCGCGCTCGGCCTCGGCGAGCAGCTTCTTCTCGACCTGGTCACGATATGACTCCCAGCGCCTGCCCCCCTCGCGGTACATCACCTGGGCGTAATAGAAGTGGGCGTAGTGCCAGTGGCCGAACGTGTTGTTGCCGATCGACCCCAGGTGCTTGTCGGCGTACTCGAGCATCCGCGGCACGTGCGTATCGTCGTACTCGCCGGCGTTGAACAGGCAGGCGATGGCCGCGGCCGAGATCGCGGGCCGCCCTCCGCCCCCCTTGGAACTGTACTGAACGCCGCCGTCCGCCATCGTGCAGCGGTGGATGTAGGCGATCGCCCGGTCGATCGTCTCTCGCGGCACCGGGATGCCGGCATTGCGGCAGCCGCGCAGGCCCTGCACCTGGGTGATGGTGGTCGAGCCCTCGTCGAAATCGTTTCCATCCTTGGCGCTGACGTAGCCCCAGCCGCCGTCCTTGGTCTGGGCCCGACCGGAAAACTCGACCGCCTTCTGGAGGATGCGGACGAGTTCCTCGCGGCGGCGTTCGTCCTCCTCCTCCCCGAGCACCTGCGAAAGGAAGAGCATGGCGAACCCATGGCCGTAGGTGTAGCGGTCGTCTGTCTTCGGGTCGCCGATCAGGCCGTTGGGCCGGGCCCGGGCGACGACCGCATCGACGGCCCGCCGGATCGGCTCGGCGAAGCGGCCCTGGGTCGTGGTGGAGCCCTCCATCAAGAGCGCGGTCCCCGCCAGCGCCGTCATCGCCGTGGGGTAGCGGCCCTCGTTCGCCGTCCAGCTGCCGCGGCGCGACTGCTGGGCCACGAGCCAGTCCAGCCCCCCCGCCACCGCGCGGTCGACCGCCTGATCGGCAGCCGCGGCCGGCCCCGTGCAGGCCGCGGCGGCGAGGCAGCCGGCGGCGACGATGCAGCCGACGATCCGGCAGTGGTTGCGTTCGCGACGGGCGGTGCGTGCATGTGGCATGACGATGGCTTCCTCGCTGCAGGCTCCGGCGGGTCAGCGGTTCGCGGGCCGGCGCAGAGCCTTTTCCAGCCACTCGTCCCAGTTCTCGGCCGGCCGTGGCGGCCGCGTGGCAGACTGGTGGGGCGTTCGTGGCGACACCGGCTCCCCGCTGAACTGGAGGACGACCTGTTGCCCGTCCCCGCCGCGGCTGCGCAGCGTGATCTTCCGCGCCGCCGGATCGCCCGTCATGTCGCAGCCGTAGAGGAGGTGCGGCTGGACCCTGATCCGGTCATCCTCGAAGACCGCGTGGCCAGTGCGCTTGTCGAGACAGAGCACGCTGAGCTGGGTGGTGTCGCGGGCCCGTGAGCCCTGTATCTGCCGGCAGAACAGGAGCAGTGGCAGGCCGGCCGGTTGCAGCGGATGGACCGCGTGGTGCGCGACGGTCGCCGGGACGCTCCACAACGGGGCGCCGGTCGAGGCGTCGACGGCCCACACCCAGTACGAGAGCATCTGGCCGTCATGCCCGGAGAGCATCGTCTGTTGGAGGGGAATGATCGAGGCCGGCTCGATCCCTTCCGCATCGTCGGACCGGCGGCCCGCGAGCACGAGCAGCCGGTCCTGCCACGGCACGATCTGCAACTCGTCGAAGCGGTCGGGCATGTCGCCGAGTTCCGTCCGGAAGCCGACCGCCTGTCGCGACACGTCGAGGAGCGTGAGCGTGCCCGAGGGCTCGAGGACCACCACCTGGCCGGGGCCGGCCGCGCGGATCCGGGCCGCTCCGGCGAACGTCCCGAGGGGCCGCCGCGTGCCGGCCGCCGTGTCCCAGACCTCGACCGCGACGCTGTCCGCCTGCCCGCCATCCTGCCCGCCCTCGGCGTCGGCTCCGGGGGCGATCGCCAGCAGCAGGCGACCGGTCGCGAACAGGCGCTGACGACGGTCGGGCAGATCGACGTCGCGAAGGATCCGGCCATCGGCCATGGCGAACACCACCGACCTGCGGCCGTCGGGCGTGCAGACGCAGACGATGTCCTCGTCGGCGAGCAGTTCGCTGGCCGGCGGGAGCCGGTGGCGCCGCCAGAGCGGCGCGCCACTGACCGGATCGAGCAGCGACAACGACCGCCCCTCGTAGACGGGGACACCCGAGATCCGCGGACCGCACCAGATCGCCGTGCTGGCGGCGACCACGGGATCCTCCGGTTCGGTGATCCGCATGCCCAGCGGGATGCCACCCTGCCGGTGGATGCCACCGACCGGCGGTCGGTGGCGAACCGGAAACAGCGGCTGTCCCGTTCGGCCGGCGGGCGCGCCGGTCGTCCACAGGCGACGGTTGCCCAGCGCATCGCCCACGGCGAACGCCGAGATCATCCCCCCGGCCCGGACGTACACGACCCGTCCCTGCGCGACTGCCTCGATCGACGCCGCGAACGCCCCGGGAACGAACGGGCCGAGATCGGTGCGATCCAGCGCGAGCGGTTCTCCCCGGGGACGGCCAAACCCGTCGAGCACCGCGAGCCGCGACAGCTGCTGGTCGTATGCCAGGGAGATGCCCGGCAGGAGCGACTCGCGCGTCGCCTCGACCGTCACCGGCAGATGCCGCGCCCGCGCGTCCTCCGCGCCGCCCCGGCGGTCGACGCCCGGCCGCTGCGACTTGACCCGGCCCAGCGGCCAGGCCGCGAGCAACGCCTCCGAGCCGTCGTCCCCGGCCGCCGCGGCCAGTGCCGCGCCGGCTGTCTTCCGCTGCGCGCTATCTCCCCTGCGGGCGAGCTCGAGAAGGCACAGATCCCTGCGCACCGGGTCGAGGGAGGCGTTGACGCCACCCGCTCGTCCGAAGGCAAATCGTTCCCGGGCGGCAAGCCCCGCCGGCAGCGCACCGCATCCGCCCGCCAGCGATTCGAGGCGACGCAGGCGCGCCGCGGGTTCCGCCGTCGCGTCGGCCGCGGCAACGGCCGCGGCGAGGAACACATCGATCGCGGCGGCGAGTTCGCCCTCCGCACCGCTCCGCAGCCGTTCCAGCCGACCCTGGAACCAGGCGCGATCGGTGATCCGCGCGCGGCGGTCGGTCTGATCGACGACGAGCTCGCCGGGCACCTCGCGCGGCATCGTCAACAGGTCACGACACACCTCCCAGGCGGCGGCGCGCTGCTCCGTCCGCAGAAATCCGTCGACGATCTCCCGGGCCGCGGCCTGGATGGCCGGCCCGGTGCCGGCCCGCCCGGCAATTGCCTGCCAGAACGGGGCTGCGGCGGCGAAATCGCGATCGCTCGCGACCGCAAGCGCCGCCGCCAATTCGTCCGGTGGCAGGCTGCCGGGCGCGGACCGTTCGGCGGTCAACAACCCCTTCAGTCCAGCCGCGATCCGGCCACCGTCGATGGCCAGTTGGCCGCCCCAGTGCGCGGCCCAGGCGTCATCCGCCCGCTCTCGGGCGGCGGTCTCGACCCGCGGCTCCAGCGCCCCGACCTGGTGGAACACATCGAGGAAGTCGGTGCCGACCGCGATCATCTCACCGCGATAGGCGACGAGGTTGCCCGGCACGGCACCGCCGCGGGCGGGGGACCGGCCCGCGATCGTCCCGTCGGCGAGTGCGATCTCGATCACTTCGGGGACATCGAGCGGAAGCAGGAGGCGGTCGGCCGTGAGGACGCCGCGGCCGCTGGGCGCCGCCCCATCGGCATCGAAGCCGCACTTCCACAGGCCGCGACCGGTGCCCAGATCGATCGCCTCGACGCCGCGCTGGCCGACGACGATCACTCGATCAGCGACGACGCCCGCCACGTTCAGGAGGCGGCGATCGCGGGGCAGCGTCCAGCGCACCGCACCGTCCCGAAGGTCGAGGCAGATGAGTTCGTCGGCATCGTGCGGCGTGAGCAGGACGCGGTCGCCGGCGATGATCGGCCCGTCATCGCGCCACCTGTCCGCATCGGCCGGCGTGTCGCCGCGGGCCTGGCCCGCGATCCCGGCCCGCCCCGGCAGCCGGCCGCGAAACCCCTCGGGACGGGCCGGCGCGTCCCGCTGGCTGCGCCGGTATTCGTGGGCCCAGCGGAGCGTCCGGCTCGTCAGATCGACGGCCACGACGGAGCCGGTGCCCAACGGGCAGACGAGGACGCCGCCTCCAAGCGCCGGTGCGAGTCCGGCCCGTTGCCGCCACCGCGATTCACCGGGCCTGATGGCCTGCCCCTCGTCCAGTTCGGTGAGCGGCTGCGACCACTCCACACGACCATCGCCGGAGCGCAGCACGTCGAGCCTGACTTCCCCCCCCTCCTCGACCAGCACGAAGAGCCGGTCCGCCACCACCAGCGGCGCTCCCATGAACCAGGCGTTCGACGTCGCCGCGCCGGCCGTCAGCCCCGCCGTCGCCGGAAGCCGCCAGCGGAGCCGGCCGCGGCCGCGAATCTCATAGGCGGAGAGCGTGTTGCCCCCCTGCCACGTGGTCGCCCGGGGGCGGCCTGGGAACGGGTCGAACGCCAGGCCGCCGATCGTCAGGAACGCGTCCGGGTGGCTGTCGATCGCGAACACCAGCCGGCCATCGCTCGACAGGCTGCCATCGGTCAGATTGTCGAAGGCCCGGGGCAGGCGGCCGCGGATCTGTTCCTCGGCCTCGTCGGCATCGACGGAAACGGCGCCCGGCTGCAGCCAGACCCGCTTCCCGGTCGAGAAGTCGACCGCCATCACGCCGAGCGGCGTGCGCATCAGGATCGTGCCGTCGACAGCCAGCGGAAGCGTGGCGGGAAACAGCGGGACGTCCTGGTCGGCAAAAGCCTGCCGGCGGCCTTCGAGGAGGCGGCCTTCCGTCGGGTGACGCGCCACGGGTACGCGGTAGCGGGCCGCCAGCAGCGGACGCGAGGCAGCCGCGAGCCCGTTCCGCGTCGCGGCTCCGCGCGGCTGCCGCCAATCCCCTTCCGGCGCCGCACCGCCACCGATCGGACCGAAGACCTCGTCGAGCCAGCGCCCCTCCTGCCCGGCCGAAAATGAGAGGGGCTGGTCGCGGCCGGCAATGCGCACCGTCCCCCGCGCGGCGGTGCGGGCCCGCTCGAGGGCCGCAGCCGCCGCGGGTGCATCGCCGGTCGCGCGGCAGGCCCAGGCCCGCATCACCGACAGCGTCGGCTCGAGGCTGGCGGCAACCTCGTCCGCCGACAGGCGATCGAGCCAGGCTGCCGCGGCAAGCGGCTGACCGGCTTCGATCGCTTGCAGCGCCGCGAGCAGCGCTGCCTCGCGGCCCGCGGCCGTGTGCATCCAGCGCCGGGCCACGGCGACGATCCCCTCCGCATCGTCGCGGGCGATGGCCTCCGTCAAAGACCGCTCGGCGTGTCGACGAAACTGCGCCTCGTACGCATCGCGGCCGGCCTTGGGCAACGCCGCGACGAGTCGCGCTGCCTCGGCCTTGATGCTCGCGATGGTCGCCCCTTCCCGCCGGGGCGTCGAACCGCGCGGCACGAAGGCGTCCCGATCAGCGGCGAGCAGCTCGTCGAGCAGCGTCACGGCATCGCTCCAGCGCTCGGCATCCGCCAGCCGCTTCGCCCTGTCCAACTGGCGCTCACGCCCGCGATCGCTGGGCAGGAAGACCCCGCGGTCGTCGTCGGCGCCGCGGTCGTCATCGGCAGCGGCGGGCTCCGCGACGTCCGGCGGCTCGGCGGCCCGGGCCGCCGGAACAAGGGGCATGGACGGCCCGGCCCAGAGGATCACGGCCAGCGATGCCGCGACGGACCGTCGGAGCCGAACCGCAGCCGAGAAGCGGCCGGCAGCGGCCAGGTCCCGCATGGCATGTCGAGGACGAAGCATGGCACCATCCCACGGAACCCGGGCCGCGGTTTCGGTCACGCCTATTGGTCGATCCGAAACCGCCTTCGGCATCGTAGCAGGCCCGGGGAATCGCGGGAAAAGACGGGGAAATGGCGGTCCAACCCGGTCGGCCGGCGTGTCACACCAGGCCCGCCGGAACGCCCCGGAAGCCGCCGACCGGCGGGAAAAACAGGGTATTTCTGGCGATTGCACCGGTTTTTCGGGTTGCAATTTCGATTTCAGGTCGTCTAATCGGCGTTCTGTTCGGCCTTTCGGGCCGGTTTTTGTCGCGGCGGGGGTCCTGCCGCACGCAATTTTTCCACTGTTTGGAGGGTGTCGAGATGGCGAAGAAGTCTGGTAGCAAGCCCCTGACGAAGACGGAGATCATGCGGAACATCTCCGAAACCACGGGTCTGCAGAAGAAGGACGTGGTGGCGGTCCTCGAGTCGCTGACCCACGAGATTCACAAGGCGCTGAAGGGATCGGGCATCGGTGTGTTCTCGATCCCGGGCCTCGTCAAGATCGAGCGCAAGAAGGTTCCCGCCAAGCCGGCCCAGAAGGGTGTCAAGAACCCCTTCACCGGCGAGCTCCAGGATCGGCCGGCGAAGCCGGCGAGCGTGAAGGTCCGTGTCCGGGCCCTCAAGAACCTCAAGTCGATGGTTGCCGGCTGAGCCGCCGCACTCGCGCAGCGTCCTCACTCGCTGCCGATCGACGCGAATCATGGGCGGGCGGTGCCGCGAGGCGCCGCCCGTTTCTTTTTCCGGCCGCGTCCGGGCGCGGATTGTCCTTCGACTGACATCGCCCCTAGCATTCACCAACGGGGGGGGGTCGAAGTTGAGCCGACGTCGCGAATCCCGGTGCATGAACGCCCCCGCATGCGGCCCCGGACAGGAAGCCTCGTCCTGGAGACAGGCGGGCATTCCATGCTCAATCGCAGCGCCGGGGTGATCGGCCACGCCCCGCCTTCTATGGCTGGCTGAAGATGACCGGCCTGACCGACGACCAGATCAGCGCCCACCGGGAAACCGCCCGCCACGGAGCCGTGACCGGCGGGGCCGGCCACGGCGTTTGGGCGCGGGGCGCGAAGAGTGGACAGGGCCGGAATCGAACCGGCGACACACGGATTTTCAGTCCGTTGCTCTACCAACTGAGCTACCTGTCCGAAGGACGGGCGTGGGCCCGATCCGACGCCTTTTCCTAGGCTGTCGGCGGCCGACTGTCAACGCACGGCCGCCACGTGCGCCCGTCGCGACGGTCAGCGGCCCGAATTCGCAAGCAGCCCGGCCACGGCCTGGCCGAGGGCGGCGAGCAAGCCCGCCCCCACGCCGAGCAGCAGCGGCGAGGCGATCGGCCCGAGGGACTGGCCGAACCAGTCGCGAGCCGCGACCTGCACGATCAGTGTCAGGATCCAGACGCCGCCGCCGGCCGCCAGCGGCACGGTGGCAGCGCTCCACAGCGGCCCGCCATGGACCAGATCACGGCCTGATGTCCGCCCCTTCCGCTTCCTGGTCCGAACCACGATCCGCGGTGGCTGAGCGTCGGGCAGTGGTGGCGGGCCGCTGCCGTTGTCGCGGCCGCCAGATCGCTCCCGTCCGCCCAGCAGATCGAGCGCCGGAGACAGTCGTTCGGCGGACGAGCCGCGATCGGGTTCGGCGCCGGGCGCGCGGCCGGCAGTCACGGGGCTCCGTGACATCGGCACTGGCGTCGCCGGGGTCCAAGGCCGCAGCCGATCGATCACCTCGCGGGCCGACGCGATGCGGTCCGCCGGGTCCTTCCGCATCATCGCCTCGACGAGGCGGGCGATTCCCGGATCGACGCTCGGGACGAGCTGCGGGAGCGGAACGGGCTGTTCGCCCAGGTGCCGCTGCGCCTTTTCCTTGCGGCTGCCGCCGGGAAAGGGGGGCTGCCCGGCGAGCGCGAAGTAGAGCGTGCAGCCCAGGGCGTAGACGTCGGCCGCCGGGCCGGCCGACTCCGGCGCCCGGATCTGCTCCGGCGCCATGTAGTCCATCGTTCCCACGACGCGACCGGCCTGCTGCGTCTCGGGATCGAATTCCGACCCGGCCAGCCCGAGATCGAGCACCTTGACCCGGCCATCCTGGGTGACGAGCAGGTTTCCCGGCTTCACGTCCCGGTGCACGACGCCGTGATCATGTGCGTAGGCGAGTCCCCGGGCGGCCTGGGTCATGACCGCGCCGGCAGCCGGCGCGTCGAGCGGGCCGTACCGGTGCACCTGCCTGCGCAGGTCGAACCCGGGCACGAATTCAGTGACGAGATAGTAGACCTTGGCGTCGTATCCGGCATCGAGCGCCCGCACGAGATTCTCGTGATCGAGGCTGGCGAGCATGCGGATTTCCCGGCGAAAGGCCGCCTCGTACTCCGGCGTCGAGCGGGACCGGGGAAGCACCTTGACCGCCACCGTGCGGCCCATCAGGGCATGCTCGGCGAGAAACACCTGACCCATGCCACCGCGACCGATCTCGTCGAGCACCGTGTACTGGCCGAGCCGAAATCGGCGGCGCCCGGCGAGCATTTCCCGGGCTTGGAACCGGGTCAGAACCCCCTGCTTCACGAGCCGGTCTGCGATCGCCTTGTCCCACGCGGCGACCGGTGTCGTGCCCCTGTCGAGCGTCCCCTGGAGTTCGATCTCGACGGCGTCGATCCGCTCCGCGGAAACGATTCCGCTCGCCATGGCCGTTTCCCGAAACCGGGGCGGCTGGGGATCGGGCGACGGTGAGCCGGCGGCGTCCGGAGTGGGCGGCATGGCGGGGGCGAAGCGTGTCGTGGGGGAGCCTCCCAAGGCTACCAAACCGCACGCCCCCCGCCCGCGAATCAATCGCCACGCTCGCGGACGGCGGCGCAGAGCGCGGGATATCGCCGTTTCCACGCGGCGGGAGGGGGGGCCGCGAGTTCGATGGCGTGACCGGTCCGTGGGTGGGCGAAACGCAGTCGCGCCGCATGCAGGGCGATGCCGGCCTCGAATGGCAGCCTGGCGCCATACAGCCGATCACCGACGATGGGACAGCCGCGGACCGAGAGTTGGAGCCGCAACTGGTGGCGGCGACCGGTGGTGGGGAGGAGTTCGACGAGGGAAACCTCCCCCGACCGGCGCAGGACCCGGGCCCGAACGTGCGCGGTCGTCGGTCGCCCCTCGCCCTCGCCGCCCCCGGCTTCGTCGTCGGCTGCCGGTGGGATCGTGGCCGCCCCGCCCGGCCGGCCCACGAGCTCCGATTTCCTCTCCTCCGGCCGTCGGCGCATCGTGTCATGCCAATCGGCCCAGACGCCGAGCGGCGCGGGAAAACGCCCCTCGACGATCGCCAGGTAACGCTTTCCGACCGTCCTGTGGCGAAATTGCCGGGCCAACGCGGCGGCGGCGGCGGCGGTCAGGGCCACGGGAAGAATGCCCGAAACAGCCGCATCCAGCCGGCTTACAATGCCCACGAACTGGTCGCCGGGCGGCCGGCTGCGCAGCAGCGTGTAGACGCTCTCGACGCCGGCCGGCGCGTTCGCCGTCGGCAGCCCCGCCGGCTTCACCAGCCCGACGACCTCGTCATCCTCGTAGACGATCTCGATCACTTGTCGCGGGCCGGCCATGGGAGCAGCGTCTCCTCGATCCATCGTCCTTGCAAGCCAGTCGCCGCGCCGGCTCGAACTCGCCCGTTCGGCGGGCTGGGAGGTGCGCGTGCAGCCCCCCCCGGATCTGGCCGAGTCGGCGGCCCCGCCCCGCGGGCGGTCGGAAAGCCTGGCCGACTACGTGATGCGACTCGCCTTGGCCAAGGCCGCGGCCGTCGTCGCAGCGGGCATCGCGGGGACGATCCTGGCCTGCGACACACTGGGGGAAATCGACGGCATCGCCCTCGGCAAGCCCCGCGACCGCGACGACGCCCGGCGGATGCTCCGCGCCCTGTCGGGCCGCCCGCATCGGGTCTTGACCGGCGTCTGCCTCTGGCGGCATCCCGAGCACTCCCCAACGCTGGCCTGCAGCGAGAGCCTGCTCCACATGGACGCGCTCGATGAAGAATTTCTCGAATGGTATCTGGCCAGCGGGATGTGGCAGGGCAAGGCCGGAGCCTGCGGGTTCCAGGACGAGCGGCTCCCGCTGCGGCTCGTCGCCGGCAGCCCGTCGAACGTCGTCGGCCTGCCGTTGGAAACCGTCGAACGCATGCTCACGGAACTCGACGCCACGCCGGCCCAAACCTGATCCCAACGCCAGCAGCAGCGCCGACCCGCAAACGAAAACCGGCCCGCCTGACTCGAAGGCCAGGCGGGCCGGTGGTGAAAGATTCCGGCGATACCTACTCTCGCACTTGTGGCACTACCATCGGCTCTGGAAGCTTAACTACCGTGTTCGGGATGGGAACGGGTGTGACCTTCCAGATATGGTCACCGGAAATTCGGGCGTGCCCCGCGAAGGGCACGATACGTTGGGTCGTGGCAGTTGGCAGGAGCAGTGGCCTTGCAGCCCCGCTCCTCTCGCGTCGGCCGAAGCCGACTTTTCAGAAAAAGCCCGAGCACTCGATACGAGTGGTCAAGCATTCGTCCGTTAGTACCGGTTAGCTAAGTGCATTGCTGCACGTACACGTCCGGCCTATCAACCTGGTCGTCTTCCAGGGGACTTTCGGGTTAAAAACCCTACGAAACCTCATCTTGGGGCGGGCTTCACGCTTATATGCTTTCAGCGTTTATCCGTTCCGTTCATAGCTATCCAGCCGTGCCGCTAGCGCGACAACTGGAACACCAGAGGAACGTCCTTCCAAATCCTCTCGTACTAAAGAAGAATCCCCTCAAGTTTCGTGCGCCCACAGCAGATAGGGACCGACCTGTCTCACGACGGTCTGAACCCAGCTCACGTACCACTTTCATTGGCGAACAGCCAAACCCTTGGGAGCTTCTCCACCCCCAGGATGTGATGAGCCGACATCGAGGTGCCAAACCGCTTCGCCGCTATGGACGCTCGGAAGCGATAAGCCTGTTATCCCCGGAGTACCTTTTATCTGATGAGCGACGGCCTTTCCATCCAGCACCGCCGGATCACTAAGTCCTACTTTCGTATCTGCTCGACTTATGAGTCTCGCAGTCAAGCACCCTTCTACCTTTACGCTCGATGCCTGATTGCCAACCAGGCTGAGGGTACCTTTGAACTCCTCCGTTACTCTTTTGGAGGAGACCGCCCCAGTCAAACTGCCCAACTGACACTGTCCTCTGCCCGGATTCACGGGAATCAGAGTTAGAACTCAAACGAGCCCAGGGTGGTATTTCACCATTGGCTCCATGATGGCTAACGCCACCACTTCACAGCCTCCCACCTATCCTACACAGAACACGTCCGAGACCAATATCAGCCTACAGTGAAGGTTCACGGGGTCTTTCCGTCACACTGCGGGTACGTGGCATCTTCACCACGGCTACAATTTCACCGGGTCACTGGTTGAGACAGTGCATCAGTCATTACGCCATTCATGCAGGTCGGAACTTACCCGACAAGGAACTTCGCTACCTTAGGACCGTCATAGTTACGGCCGCCGTTTATTGGGGCTTCGGTCGCGAGCTTCGCCTTTCGACTAACCCTCTTCCTTAACCTACCAACACCGGGCAGGCGTCAGACTCTATACATCCTCTTGCGAGTTAGCAGAGTCCTGTGTTTTTGATAAACAGTTGCTGATGCCGATTTACTGTGACCCCCCATTGCTATAAACATTAGGGGGTACCCCTTATCGCGAACTTACGGGGCCATTTTGCAGAGTTCCTTAACCAGTGTTCTCCCGAGCGCCTAGGACTTCTCGTCCCGCCTACCTGTGTCAGTTTTAGTACGGTCACATGCCTTCAACCCTAGAAGCTTTTCTTGGACGTCCTTCGGATGACTATCGAAACATAAACGTCTTTGTCCGATGCTTCCGGATGTCGCTGCGGATTTGCCTACAGCTACCTTCCACACCGGCGAGGGACATTTCTATCCGTCCCCTCACCTTCCAGACGCCGTCCCTCCATCGGTCCAGCATGTGGCGCAGGAATGTTGACCTGCTGTCCATCGTCTACGCCTTTCGGCCTCGACTAAGGAACCGGCTAACCCTGGGCGGATTTACCTTCCCCAGGAAACCTTAGGCTTTCGGCGAGCAGGATTCTCACCTGCTTAATCGTTACTCATTCCGGCATAATCACCTGTACGCCCCGACATCGCTCCTTACGGTGCGACTTGTATCTGACGTACAGCGCTCTCCTACCGATCCACCATTTCGAAAAATGGGTGGATCCCACTGCTTCGGTGCAGAACTTACTCCCGTTCATTATCGGCGCGGAATTGCTCGACCAGTAAGCTGTTACGCACTTTTTAAATGATGGCTGCTTCTAAGCCAACATCCTGGCTGTCTTTGCAAATCCACTTCCTTAGTGACTGAGTTCTGCTTGGGGACCTTAGCAGGTGGTCTGGGTTGTTTCCCTTTTGACCGCGAAGCTTATCCCTCGCGGACTGACTCCCGGAGTAAACGCAATGGTATTCGGAGTTTGGTTCAGGGAGGTACCAGGGTATGGCCCTCCTCCGATTCAGTCTCTCTACCCCCACTACGCAATGTTCCGAGGCTAGCCCTAAAGCTATTTCGGAGAGAACGAGCTATCTCTGCGCTTGATTAGACTTTCACTCCTCCCCACAAGTCATCCCCTCGGTTTTCAACCCAAGTGGGTTCGGTCCTCCACGCGGTTTGACCCGCGGTTCAACCTGCTCATGGGTAGTTCGTGCAGTTTCGCGTCTACCACCAGCGACCAATTGTCGCCCTATTCAGACTCGGTTTCCCTTTGGCTTCGGCCCTGAGGGCCTTAACCGAGCCGCTGACGGTAACTCGCCGGATCATTATGCAAAAGGCACGCCGTCACGCATTGCGGTTACCCGCCATAGCGCTCCGACCGCTTGTAGGCACATGGTTTCAGGTTCACTATCCTCCCCTAGCAGGGGTTCTTCCCAACTTTCGCTCGCGCTACTAGTTCACTATCGGTCGTCGGAGAGTATTTAGCCTTACGGGATGGTCCCCGTAGATTCAGTCGAGGTTCCACGTGACTCGACCTACTCAGGGTACCCTCCAGAGACAATCACCTTTCGCGTACGGGCCTGTCACCCTCTGTGGACGTACTTTCCATTACGTTCCGCTAGCTGATTGTTTGATAACTCCTGTGGAGGGCCCTACAACCCCGAGGTGGAAACCACCTCGGTTTGGGCTGTTTCCCTTTCGCTCGCCGCTACTGAGGAAATCGATTTTTCTTTCTTTTCCTGCGGGTACTGAGATGTTTCAGTTCTCCGCGTTGGCTGCCGTGACCTATGGATTCAGTCACGGCCTGTTCAGGAATCCCGGGATCATCACCTGTTTGACGGTTTCCCCGGGCTTATCGCAGTCTTCCGCGCCCTTCAAAGCCTTCCGACGCCTAGTCATCCCCCATGCGCCCTTTGTAGCTTGACCACCCGAATCAAATGCTCGCGCAAAGGCGAGACATCACGATCCGAGAGGTTTCGCCACCTTCCCGGACAAACCGGGAAGGGCAACGATTTTTTCTCGCTCTTTTTCTGAACCCCGCCACACCCGCCGAAGCGGATCTGGACGGAATTCGAGCCTTGGGAGAACGCTTCCGGAAGGCGGCTTGAGACCGCCCTCCTTCGGCATTCTTTTCAAGATGCCAACTACCACGACCAAATTGTCAAGGAACGAAACGAGCCGACGCGGCGACAACGCGATGGGCGTTCATCACAGCGGCGGCCCGTGAGCCAGTCTCGTGGACTGAGGAGCGAATCGTTGCCCTAGGCGTCACGCCGGGACGAACCGCTCCTCGACCCACGACACTACCGCCTTCAAAGCCGACCTTCCGGACAACTTCTCGGCGCGAGTCGCTCACGACCACATGCGGGAACCGACTACCGAAAAATGGTGATCGGCCGCTCTGATACGGGAAAATTAGCCGAACGGTTCGACCCCGTCAAGCGGCGGCCAAAAAGGCCGGAAATAGGCCCGTTGGCTGGTTTTCCCGAAGGTATAACCGTTCTTCTATGGCGGATTCGAGGCACAAGGATGGCGCGGCGTGGATGGTCCGACACGCGGGCGTCGCCGCCTGCGGAGGCTCGGCAAAACGCGGCCGCAGCAGGCTGATTGGCTGCGTCTGCCTGACGATCCTCGCCTTTGGCCTCGTCCCGCCGCAGCCCGGGCTGGCGCAGCCAGCTCCCGTGCCCATCGCGGTCGCCAGGGTGCTTGCGGCGGATCAGGCATCGGGCCAGTCGTTCGTGGGCACCGTCCTCCCCGCCCGCACGAGCGATGTCGGCAGCGCAATCGACGGCCGGCTCGTCGAACTGCCGATCCTCGACGGCCAGCACGTGACCGAGGGGCAGCCGATCGCCGAGCTGCTGCGCGGCCTGCTGGAGATCGAACGCGGCGGAGCCGTGGCCGAGCTCGTGCGCCGCCGTGAACTCCTCGCCGAGCTCAAGGCTGGGTCGCGGCCCGAGGAGATCGAACAGGCGCGGGCGCTCGAGGCCGGCTTCGAGGCCCGGCTCGCCTACGCCCGCAGCCGGGTCGCCCGCATCGCCCGGCTCGCCGAACGGGGCACGAGCACGGTGGACGAGCTGCAGGATGCGCAGACCGAACTGCAGCAGATCGAGGCCCAGCTCCGCGGCAGCCGAGCCGCGCTGGCGCTCGCCGAGGCCGGGCCGCGCAAGGAACAGGTGGCGCAGGCGGCGGCGGCGGTCGCCGTGCAGGAGGCGACGATCGAGCGGATCGACGACCAGCTCGGCAAGCACACGATCCGGGCCCCGTTCAACGGCTGGGTGATCGAGCGGTTCACGGAGCAGGGGCAGTGGCTCGCCCGCGGCGGACTGGTGGCCCGGATCGCCCAGCTCGACCGCCTCGACGTGGAGGTCCAGGTGCCCGAGTCGTCCGTGACGAAACTGCGCCGGGATGCCGAGGTCCGGCTGGAGTTCGACGCCGCGCCCGAGCGCACCTGGATCGGAAGGGTGGCGAGGATCGTGCCCCAGGCCGACCTGCGGAGTCGCAACTTCCCGGTGCTCGTGACGGTCGCAAACATCGTCGTCGACGGCGATCCCGTGCTGCGCGGCGGAATGCTCGCCCGGGCCTGGCTGCCGGTCGGGAAGGCCGAGTCGGTGACCGTCGTGCCGAAGGACGCGCTCGTCCTCGGCGGGAACACGCCGCTGGTCTACGTGGTCGATGTGGCCGGCCCCGCGGCGGCCGGCCCCGCCACCGGCACGGTGCGGGCCGCGGGCGTCTCCCTCGGGGCCGCCATCGGAAGCAATGTCGAGGTCCGGTCGGGACTGGAACGCGGCCAGCTCGTGGTCGTGCGCGGCAACGAACGGCTGCGTCCCGGCATGGCCGTGAGCTTCACCCAGCCACAGGACTGACTGGGGCCTGCTGGCGACCGCGGCGGACGGAACCATGAATCTGATCGCGGCCTGCGTGGCGAACCCGGTGAAGGTGACCGTCGGGGTCATCTTCGTCACGCTGTTCGGGGTGCTGGCCCTGCTCTCGATGCCGGTCCAGCTCACCCCCGAGGTGCAGATCCCGACGATCACCGTCGACGCCCGCTGGCGCGGTGCCAGCCCGCAGGAGGTGGAGCAGGAACTTGTGCAGCCCCTCGAGGAGCAGCTGCGCAGTGTGGAGGGACTCGTCAGGCTGTCCAGCGAGAGCAGCGACTCGGTCGGCACCGTCGGACTGGAGTTCACCGTCGACACTGACCTCGCCGAGGCCCTCGTCAAGGTCAACACGCGGGTCCAGCAGATCCGCAGCTGGCCGATCGACGCCGACCGGCCGGTGATCCGGACATCGAGCGTCAACGACCGGCCGGTGGCCTGGCTGGTCCTCGGCCAGGCCGCGCCCGAAGCCGACCTGCTCGCCCGCGCCGCGGCTGAGCACCCCGGCCTCAGCGCCGAGCTCGACCGCGTGCGCACGGCCCGGACCCCGGACCTCGCCCTGTTCCGGCTGCGGAAGCTGATCGCCTCCCACCCGGAACTCGTTCCCTTCGCCCCCCCCGTGATCGACGTCGAGGCGGTCCGTCGGATGGCCGAGGACGAGAT
This sequence comes from Planctomycetia bacterium, assembly GCA_014192425.1. Lineage (NCBI taxonomy): Bacteria > Pseudomonadati > Planctomycetota > Planctomycetia > Planctomycetia bacterium. The sequence goes on from BJHK01000003.1 coordinate 80,898, forward strand.
CGAAAGCCGCCTCGAGCGGATCGAGGGTGTTTCCAACGCCGACCTCGTCGGCGGCCGGGCCGACGAGCTCCAGGTGATCGTCGACCCCCAACTGCTCGCCGCCCGGGGGCTGACGATCGCCGATCTGCGGGCGGCCCTCGCCAACCAGAACCAGGACACGTCGGCCGGGGACGTGTGGGAGGGAAAGCGCCGCTACGTGGTGCGCACGCTCGGCCGGCTCCGTTCCCCCGAGCAGGTCGAGGGGGTGATCATCACCCGCCGCGACGGCAAGCCGGTGTATGTCCGCGACGTCGCCCGGGCGCAACTCGGCAAGAAGAAGCCCGACGGCTTCGTCCGGCGCTTCGGCGCCAAGAACATCGCCATCCGCATCACCCGCGAGCGGAACGCCAACGTTCTCGAGACCATGCGCCGCGTCCGCGAGGTGACGGCCGCCATCAACCGCGACCTGCTTCCCCGCGGGCTCGGCCTGACGATCGTCTACGACGAGACGGCCTACATCGACTCGGCGATCGGGCTTGTCAACGACAGCATCTTCACGGGCGGCCTGTTGACGCTCGGCACGCTGCTCCTCTTCCTGCGCAACATCCGCTCGACGCTGATCGTAGCCCTCTCGATTCCGGTCAGCGTCATGGGCACCTTCCTGGCGCTGGCGGCCTGCGGCCGCACGCTGAACGTCATCAGTCTCGCCGGGATGGCGTTCGCCGTCGGCATGCTCGTCGACAATGCGGTCGTGGTGCTGGAGAACATCTTCGTGCGCTGGAATGCCGGCGAGGATCCGCGGACGGCCGCCAGCCGGGGCACGGCCGAGGTCGGGGGAGCGATCATCGCGAGCACGCTCACCAACATCGCCGTCTTCCTGCCGGTGCTCTTCATCCGCGGCGAGGCGGGGCAGCTGTTCGGTGACATCTCGCTGGCGATCGTCGCGGCCCTCGGCCTCTCGCTCCTCGTCTCGGGGCTGGTGGTGCCGACGGCGGCCGCCGCCCTGCTCGAGGGGCGGCACGCCCGCGCCGCCGCGGCGATCGTCGGCGCCGAGGCGGGGCCGGCCGCTGCCCGGTCCGCCGATCCGATCGTCCGCTTCGGCCGGGCGTTCACGTCCGCCGTACTGGAGTGCAATCGCCTCCTGCTCGCGGGAATCGGCCGGCAGGTCGTGGCCACGATCGCGATCGTCGGCGCCGCGCTGGCGGCAACCTGGCTGCTGATGCCGAAGGCGGAATACCTGCCCGACGGCAACCGGAACCTGATCTTCGGCATCCTGCTGCCGCCGCCGGGCTACAACCTCGACGAGTTGTCGCGAATGAGTGACGTTGTCGAGGAGCGGCTCCTCCCCTACTGGGACGTCGACCCGGGAACGCCCGCGGCGGCGGCCCTCGACGCCCCGATCCTCGGCGACTTGTTCTTCGTCGCCCGCGGCCGCAGCGTGTTCATCGGCCTCAGCGCCCTCGATCCGCTGCAGGCGTCGAAGCTCGTCCCGCTGGTGCGCCGGGTTACCGCGGGGCTGCCGGGCACCGTCACAGTGGCCAAGCAGTCGAGCCTCTTCGAGCAGGGGCTGGCGGCGGGCCGCACGGTGGACATCGAGATCACCGGCCCGGACCTCGTCACGCTCGTGCAGCTCGGCGCCCGCGTCATGGGGATGCTTCCCGCCGCCACCCCGGGCAGCCAGAACCTGCCCAAGCCGTCGCTCGACCTCTCCAGCCCCGAGGTGCAGCTGGTGCCCCGGTTCGAGCAGGCCGCCGACATGCAGATCGACGCCCGCCAGCTCGGCTACATGGTCGACTGCCTCGTGGACGGGGGCTACGCCACCGACTACTTCCTGGGAGGCGACCGGATCGACCTCGTCATCAAGGGGGACGACCGGTTCGTGCAACGCACGCAGGACCTGCGCGGCCTGCCCGTGGTCACCCCCGGCGGCCAGCTCGTGCCGCTGGAGAGCCTGGCGGAGATCCGCGAATTCTCCAGCGGCCCCGAGCAGATCCTGCACCGCGAACGGGAGCGGGCGATCACGGTGCAGGTGTCGCCGCCGGCACGGATGCCGCTGGAGGAGGCCCAGGAGCGGATCCAGCAGCAGATCGTCGATCCGCTGGTCGCGGCCGGCGCGCTCGACGGCGGCTACTCGATCCGGCTCGGCGGGACCACCGACAAGCTGCGGGCGACGTGGAAGTCGCTGTGGTTCAACCTGGCGCTCGCCGGGCTGGTCACCTATCTGCTGATGGCCGCGCTCTTCGACTCCTGGCTGTATCCGGCGGTGATCATCGCCTCGGTGCCGCTGGGGAGCGTCGGCGGACTGCTCGGGCTCTGGCTGCTCAACAGGCTCGGCGGACCGTTCGGCATCTTCCAGCCGCTCGACGTGCTCACCATGCTCGGGTTCGTGATCCTCATCGGCACCGTCGTCAACAACCCGATCCTCATCGTGGAGCGGGCGCTGCAGCTCGTTCGCGAGCACGGCATGCCACCGACCGAGGCGATTCTGGAGGGCATCCGCAGCCGCATCCGGCCGATCTTCATGACGACGCTGGCGACCGTGCTCGGCCTGCTGCCGCTGGTGATCTCACCCGGGGCGGGGAGCGAGCTCTACCGGGGCCTGGGCGCGGTGCTGCTGGGGGGCATGCTGTTCTCGACGCTCGTCACGCTCGTGCTCATGCCCGTCATGCTCGGCCTCTGTTTTCGGTTCTTCGGAACGGGCGCCGGGCCGCGGGCGACGGGCCTGCCGACGCGGTCAGCGCTGCCCGCCGTCGAGGCTCCGTAGCCGCACCGCGGCGATTTCCGCCGCCGCTGAATCGGGATGGCGGGCGATGATCTGCTCGTAGAGCGCCAGGCCGCGGTGCGCCGACCGGCGGGCGGCCGCGGCCGCATGGTGAAGCAGTTGGGCCTGGCGCAGCGTTTCCCGCCCCTCCGGCTCGCGGCCGATCTCCGCCATCCGCTCCCGTGCCTCCCGGGCCACGTCGGGCAGCGTCGCGGCATACTGCTCGGCAGCGGCGACGAGGATCTCGGCGACCGCCAGGCGATCGCTTCCCGCCGCCGGCTCGGCGCCGGCCTGCGCGATGTCCCTGAGCAGTCGGTCGGCCACGGCCGCACGAAAGGCGACACTCTGCACGACCGGCCGGGCGTAACTCGGCACCCGGGCGGCGGGCGTCACGCACCGCACCGCCTCGGCGAGGTCGCCCGCCACCTGCAGCCGCGACGCCGCCTCCAACTGCGCTTCGTACAGGTCGGCCTGCCGCGCCGCGATCGGCTGACCGCTCGCGGTAAGATGCCGGCGCAGGAATCCGGCGACGTCGGCCGGCGGATCTCCGGAAAACATCTTCCGGCCGTCGGCCCGGATCACGAACACCTGCGGGCTCTGCCGCCGATGGGTGTCGAACCGCTCCTGCCAGCGCTTCCAGGTCCACTTGTCGTCGCCGCTCATGCGCAGTTCGACGACCGCAAACCGGGCGACCAGCGGCTGGAGCGCGGGATCGGCGCCGAGTCGCTGCCGGAACCGCGGCGCCTCCTCGCACGAGTCGGTGCTCGCCAGCGCGAGCACCGGCATGCCGGTGCGGGCCGCCTCGCTCATCACGGCATCGATCTGCTCCGAGATCCCGCTGCTTTCGACACCGTGCGCCACCGGCATCGCGGCGAGGGCGATCAGTGACAGGGCCGCGACGCGGCCGCGGTGCTGGACGATACGCGACATGAACCGGGCAGGCATGGCGGGTCTCCTCGAACGTCGGCCGGCGCGAACAAGCCGTCCGCCGACCAGCCCCCACGATAAGGGAGCGAGCGCCGACTGCAAGGGGGCCGGATCGGGAACACTCTCAGCCCCGTGTCCAGCCGCCGTCCACGAACCGCCATGGCCGTGCGGCCGGTGCCGCGTCGCGGAGCGGTTCCGGCAGCCGGTCCTGCCCGAAGCCGTCGAAGCACACCCGGCGGGCGAACCGGAGCATCGCGCCGGGGAACCCCACCGCGGTGAAGAACGGCGGGGCGGCCGAGGGCCAGGGCCCGCCGTGCTGCATCGGTGCGGTGACCGCGAGACCAGTCGGCATCCGGTTCTCGATCAGCCTCCCCGACCGCTCGACGAGCAGCGCTGCGAGGCTGGCGAATGCGGCGTCGTCGCGGCCGTCGGCGGCCCGGTACAAGCTGGTGCCGAGCGCGCCCTCCACGCAGCCGATCACGGCGCCGATCTCTTCCACCGACCTGCAGCGCACCAGCAGCGTGGCGTTGCCGAATGCCTCCACGATCAGCCGTTCCGGATGGGCCACGACGTCGGTGCCGCGGGCCTCGAGGAGCGTCGGCGGATGCGTGCACGGCCCGCCTTCGGCCTTGTCCGGACCGCCGACGAGCGTGCCGGCGCCGGCGGCCTGCAGTCGCGTCAATGACTCCACGAGCCGGCGTCGTCCCGTCGGCCCGAGCAGCACCTGCGGCCCGACGGCCGCGAACCGCTCGCGCACCGCGGCCACGAACGCCCCGGCCGCCGCGTCGTCGACGAACAGCACGAGCCCCGGCTTCGTGCAAAACTGCCCGGCCGATCCGGTGACGCTGGCGGTCAGTTCGCCGGCGAGGTCGGCCGGACGTTCGGCGACCGCGCCGGGAAGGAGCACGATGGGATTGATGCTCCCCATCTCCACCCAGATGACGCGGCCGGCGGCGGACGCGGCGGCGAACAGCCTCTTGCCCGCCTCTTGCCCGCCCGTGAAGGCGGTCGCCCCGACCCGCCGATCGGCCACGAGCCGCTCGCCGTCCGCCGGTGCGATCCCGTGCAGGAGCTGCACGCTGGCCGGCGGCAGGCCGGCCTCACGCAGGGCCTCGACCGCCTCCCCCGCCGCGCGGTGCGACACGGACGGGCAGCCGGGATGGGCCTTGGCGATCACCGGATTGCCCGCCGCGATGGCGGCCGCGAAATCTCCCCCCGTGACGGCGCCGTAGGCGAAGGGAAAATTCGCCGGCGGAAACACGACCACCGGCCCGAGGCCGACGGCGAGGGAGCGGATGTTCCGCTGCGAGTCGATCATCGGCATGCACCACGACCCCTCGCGGGCGGCGGACGCCGCCTGCCGCAGCTGGTCGAGCATCCGCGGCAGTTCCACCTCGAGGAGCCGCGGCCGCGCGGCGAGGCCGGTCTCGGCGTGCGCCAGGCCGACCAGTTCGGCGTCGATCGCGGCGAGGCGGTCGGCGTACCGTTCGAGGAAGCGGGCGATGGTGGTGGCCGGCAGGCGGCGGAGATCGGCGGCGGCGCGGACCGCGGCGTCGATCGCCCGCTCGACGTCGCTCCACGAACTGACCGGCCAGAGCGATTCTCGCGGTGTGCCCGCGACCGGGTCGAACGCCCGATAGGTCTCCACCGTCGTCGCCGCGCACCACACGCCGTCGATGAGCACCGGATGGACGGCACCGGCCACGGCGTCCGACATGATCACCGCTCTCCTGGAACTGACGGCCACGCCCTGGCGAACGCCATCCGTCACCGCCGGCGGCCGGAGACCGCATCGTGCGGTCCCGTGGCCTGCGTGTCCAGCCGGCCCCGGCCCTCGGGCCCGGATTCGCGCCGGGAGGCGCCGGACGTTTTCAGCGGCGCCCGACACCCCGCGCCGCCACAAGCGCGACGCCCCGGGGCAACTTCGCCGTCGCCACGGCCAGCATCGGGCGGCGGGTCTCGGCATCCGCCTCGGAGCGGGTTGTCACCGCCGCACAGCAGGCCGGCTCCGGAGAGACGACCCACGTCGAGACCACGGTGCATTCGCAGGCGGTCTCGATCCGCCGACCGCACGCGTCGTACACCATTTCGCACCGCGTTGGGCATGTCGCCACGACCGTCCGCGGCTCGCAGCAGGCAGTCTCGTACCGCACCGTCTCGTACCGCACCGTCTCGCAGCACACCGGCTCCTGCCGCACCGGCTGGCAACAGACGGGTTCGCAGCACGACGTGCCACAACAGTGGCGCCGCCAGCCCGCCTCCACGTCCCATCCGCTCACGGCGGCCGCCAGGCCGGCCACGACGCCACACACACGCACGATCAGGCCGGCGGTCTTGATGCCGGAGTTCTTGGTTCCAGTCATCGCTTCAACCCTCAGGGAGCCCCGGGAGCAGCGACGGATCGGCCGCACACGGGCCGCCCGCCCGGGGTCGCAAACCGTAGGCGGCCCCCCGGCCCCGCGGGCCACGAGTCGGCGTTCACCCCGGGCCGGGGCTGGCGGACAGTTCAGCGGTTCGGCCGTTCACGGCGTCGGCCGCTGCTCCTCCGCCGGCGCCGTCCATTCGAGCACCTGGCCGTCGGCCAGCAGCCGGCGCCGCAGCCGACCGTAATCGACCGCCTGCACGGCTATGCCGTCATCGATCGCGAGCGCCGCCGCCGTCGCCGCCGACTGGCCGAGCACCATGAACACCGGCTCCATGCGGATCGAGCCGTAGGCGATGTGCGAGGCTGCGAGGCACACCGGCACGAGCAGGTTCGCGCACTCATCCCGCCGCGGCCGGATGCTCCGGAAACTGATCCGGTAGGGCGTGACGCCGACCTGAATGTCGCCCTCGTTGCGGACGAAGCCTTCCTTGGTGACGTACCGCTGGCAGTGGTGCGAATCCATATTGTAGGCACCAAGGCCCACGGGATCCTCCGGCACCGTCTGCTGCTGGCAGTGGTGCTGCGTCATGACGTAGTCCGACACCATCCGCCGGGCCTCGCGGACGTACAGCTGATGCGGCCAGTTGTCGTTGTCGACGAACTCGTCCCGCGGCAGCCCCAGGGCCTGGAAGTCCGCGCGGATGTCGGCCGGCACCCGTGGATGATTGGCGAGCGTGTACATCAGCCCCAACTGGTAGCGACGATGCTCGGCGACGATCCGCTCGCGAGTGGCATGGTCGGCCTCCGGGTAGGCGTAGTTGCCGCCGATGAAGTCGGTGCTGATGGCGCACTTGTTGTTGGTGTCGGTCTTGCGGTTGGGCATCCAGATCGGGCTCCAGGGACGGCGGTCGTCGCCGGCCGCGAAGTTCCGCAGGAGCAGTTCGTAGGTCTTCTCGTCGTAGCCCTCGGGCTTCGGCCAGGGCCGACGGTTCTCCGGCACGTCGGTCGTGCACATGCGGAAGTTGTAGGCCTGCACCCGCTGATCCCCCGCCCCGTCCGCACCGGGCGGATCGGGCGAAATCAGCGGCAGGAGGCCGCTCGTCGGGTCGCCCGGACGCACGTAGGGGTCGACGTCGCGGACGAACTGGTGGCTCTTCGCCTCCGCCGTCCGCACGCCGTTGAGCGACTCGCCATACGTAACCTGAGCCTCGCGGCCCACGTGGTACGACACACCGGCCTTAGCCATCAGGTCCCCCTCGTAGGAGGCGTCGATGAACATGCTGCCGGTGAAGCGGCGGCCGCTCTCCATGCGGATCGTCACGATGCGGCCGGCCGCCTTCTCGACGCCACCGGGGCCGAGGTCGAGACGCTCGCCATACACCACCTCGACGCCCGCCTCGTCCAGCCAATCGCGATACACCCGCTCGGCGACGTGCGGCTCGAACGTCCACATCTCGGGTTCGAGCGCTGCTCCTTTTTTGCATTGCTTGTCGAAGTCCTCGCGGCGCTCGCGGGTCCAGGCCGAATCCTTGGCGTAGTGCCGGCCGATTCGCTGGTAGAACTCGCGAGACAAGCCGCCGATCGCCCCCTTGTTGCCGATATCGGTCGCTCCGAGGCCGCCGCTCGTGAGCCCGCCGGGGTGGCGGCTGGGCTCGATGACGATCACGGTCTTGCCGAGCTTTTTTGCCTGGATCGCCGCCACGAGGCCGCCGGACGTGGCGCCATAGACGACGATCTGCCGCGTCTCGACGGGCCGGGCGGCGACCGCGGCCCCCGCGATGCAGACCGCGGCAAGCAGGGCGATCAGCCGGAGGCCGATCACGGCATCGGCGAGACCCCGGCCCCCGGCGATCACTGGGCCGCGGGCTTCGAGGCAGCGGCGCGGGACTTTACTAAACCGACGAGTTCCTTGCACCGAAAAAACCCTACATTCATGCGGTGTCGTTGCCCGGGAAGAACGAGCACGCGCATCGTTCCACCGAGGGCGGCATACCGGTCCTTCAGCAAGCCGGAATTCAATTCGAGTGGCACGACCGTATCCATGTCGCCGTGGACCGCGAACAGGGGCACTTTGGCCTGTGCCAGATTGGCTAGCCGATCGACGGGCGTCATCTCGGCATAGAACGCATTCATCGACCTCTGCGATACGGGCCCGCCGTACACTCCGCCTCCCGTAGCCACAGAAATGCCGGCCTCGAGAAACCGTTCGGTCATCCCTCGCTCGGCTTCGCCGAACGCCCAATCGGGCGCGCACCAGACCCAAGCCTTCGTAACGCCGGCGAGTTCCGGCTTGGCGGCGATCACGAGCCCGCCCGGGATTTTTTCAGCAGCGAATGGCGGCTTTTTCTCCGCAACCGGCTCGGCGCGGAGGGCGCCGATGCAGAGTCCGAAGACGATCGCTGTGACGAGGCGTTGCACGGTTTTTCTTCGCGTCGTACCGCCGGCACCCGGGGCCCACCTATGGCGGAATCGTCCCGGCGGCCGCGACGGTTGTCAATCAGTGGCTGGCCGCGCCGGTTCCAAGCCGTCGAACTTTCGCCGCACGGACGCCACCGGAAACGAAAAAACCCCCGCGAAGCCCGACCATTCGGGCACTTCGCGAGGGTCTTCTGTTGAGAGGCTCCGGTCGGAGTCGAACCGACGATGGCGGATTTGCAATCCGCTGCCTTAGCCACTTGGCTACGGAGCCCTGACATCTCGAAGTACGCTACGGCACCCTTGGCAGACTGGTCAAGTTGTGCGCGTCGCGGGACTGGTGCGGATTCCCCCGCCTGGGGTGATCCTCCCGGTTCTGCTCCCTGTATCGGCTGTCACCACCCTGAGGCTTCAGTCCGACCGTAGCCGCCACCCTCAGAGCCCGCCGGATTCGCCGCGCCGGGGCACAAACGCCGGGCCTTGTGCCGATCGGTGGACCTGCCGATAAAGTCTCCACATTCGGGGCCGGCCCCCGGTGCCCGTGGCACCGGTCGGACCGCCCGGCGACCGAGGAGCGAAACGGCATGGGACGCGAGCGGGGATGCGACATCGGCCTGATCGGCTTGGCCGTGATGGGGGAGAACCTGGCCCTCAACATCGCCAGCCGGGGCTATTCGATCGCCGTCTACAACCGCACCACGAGTGTCACCGACGCCTTCACATCGGGTCGCGGCCGGCTCCCCAACGTCACGGGCTGCCACACGCTCCCCGACCTCGTCGCGGCCCTCGAGCGGCCCCGCAAGCTGATGATGATGGTCAAGGCCGGGTCGGCCGTCGACGATCTCATCAGGACCCTGATCCCCCTGCTCTCCCCCGGTGACGTCCTCATCGACGGCGGCAACACGCTCCCCTCCGACACCGACCGGCGCACCCGCGAGGTCGAGGCGGCTGGGCTCCTGTACGTCGGCACCGGCGTCTCCGGCGGCGAGGAGGGCGCGCTCAAGGGGCCGAGTCTCATGCCGGGCGGCTCGCCCGCCGCCTGGCCGCTCGTGAAGCCGATCTTCCAGGCGATCGCCGCCAAGGTCGGGCCGCAGGGCGACATCCCCTGCTGCGACTGGGTGGGCCCGCGCGGCGCCGGCAACTACGTGAAGATGGTCCACAACGGCATCGAGTACGGCGACATGCAGCTGATCTGCGAGGCCTACTGGCTGCTCAAGCACGGCGCCGGCCTGACCAACCCGGAACTCGCCCGGGTGTTCGCCGACTGGAACCGGGGAGACCTCGACAGCTACCTGATCGAGATCACCCGCGACATCTTCACGGTCCGCGACCCCGACACCGGCGACTTCCTCGTCGACCTGATCCTCGACAAGGCGGGGGCCAAGGGAACCGGCAAGTGGATGAGCCAATTGGCCCTCGACCTCGGCGTGCCGAGCACGCTCGTCACCGAGGCCGTCTACGCCCGCTGTCTCTCCGCCCTCAAGGACGCCCGCGGCCGCGCGAGCCAAGTCTTGCAGGGCCCCGACATGGCCAACCGGGGCAACAAGGCCGAGTTCATCGAACAGGTCCGCCAGGCGCTCTACGCCTCCAAGATCGCCAGCTACGCCCAGGGCTTCGTGCAGCTCGCCGCCGCCGCCAAGGAGCAGGACTGGCCGCTCGACTACGCCTCGATCGCCATGATGTGGCGTGGCGGCTGCATCATCCGCGCCCGGTTCCTGGAGCGGATCGCCGAGGCCTACCGCGACCGGCCCGACCTCGAGAACCTGATGCTCGCCCCGTACTTCACGGAAGCCCTCGCCACTGCCCAGAAGGCATGGCGGCACGTCGTCGCCAGCGCTGCCACGATCGGCGTGCCCGTGCCGGCGTTCATGTCGGCCCTCGCCTACTACGACGGCTACCGGCACGCCAGCCTGCCGGCGAACCTGCTCCAGGCCCAGCGCGACTACTTCGGCGCCCACACCTACGAGCGGACGGACAAGCCGGGCACGTTCCACTCCGAGTGGCTCGACCTGCGCACGCCCATGACCTGACCGCTCCGTGATTTGACGAGGACCAGCGCATGGCCGACGGCTTCCTGGAAAACCTGTTCAGCCTGAGGGGCCGCACGGCCGTCGTTGTCGGCGGCACGGGCGTGCTCGGCGGGGCGCTGGCCGACGGCCTCGCCGGCGCGGGCGCCTTCGTCGTCATCGCCGGCCGGGGCGCGGACCGGGGTGCGGCCCGCGTGGCAGCGATCCGGGCCGCCGGCGGCGACGGCATGTTTGTCAGCGTGGACGCCTGCGACCGGGCGAGCGTCAAGGCTCTGCTCGACGCCACCGTCGCCGCCCGCGGCCGGGCCGACATCCTCGTCAACTGCGCCGGCGTCAACTCGGCGCTGCCCTACTTCGACATCCCCGACGAGGATTTCACGAAGATCATCGACACGAACCTGAAGAGCACGCACCTCGGCTGCCAGATCTTCGGCGGCCACATGGCCGACCTCGGCGGCGGCGCGATCCTGAACCTCGGCAGCGTGTCGGCCGACAAGCCGCTCTCGAAGGTCTTCGTCTATTCCGCCTCCAAGGCCGCAGTGGTGAACTACACCAAGAACGTGGCCCGCGAACTCGCGCCCCGCGGCGTCCGCGTCAACGTCCTCTGCCCGGGCTTCTTTCCGGCGGAGCAAAACCGCAAGATCCTCTCCCCCGAGCGGACGGCGTCGATCATGGGCAAGACCCCGATGGCCCGCTTCGGCAACCCGGAGGAGCTGGTGGGCGCCGCGATCCTGCTCTGCGCCCCGGTGGCGGGCAGTTTCATCACCGGCGCCGAGCTGTACGTCGACGGCGGGTTCACGGGGATGAGCATCTGACTTCACGCAAAACACCGGCATCCTGCCGGTTTTTGCTTGGGCCCTCGCGGCCGCAGCCAAGGTGCGACCGGAGGGCCGACTGCTCGCACCTCCCGGCGAGCAGGCCCGGCCTCCAGGCCGGGCGTTGCACCTCTGGGCCAGCGCACCGCCCAACGGGCCGCCTGGATGGCCGGTGATGCCGCGGAAGCCGGTTGGAGGCACGTGCAGGAGTCCGGGGTGCTTTGCCTGCACCACAGACGAACCATCGCGCACGAGGCCGCAACGGCAAAGTCCCCCAGCGACGAGCATGCCTCCGACCGGCTGACTGCCTTCGCGACCGTCGTACCATCCTTGCCCCGACATCCCGGCCGGGTGTGTATTCAGGCTGATCGCGCAGATCGAGACACGCTACACTCACGCCACCATGTCCCACACCATCGTCATCTTCGGCGCTTCCGGCGACCTCACCAGCCGCAAGCTCGTTCCCGCGCTCTACAACCTGCGCCAGTCCGGTGCGCTCCCGGCCGACACGCGGATCGTTGGCTTCTCACGGACGCCCCTGAGCGACGCCGAATGGCGGGCAAGCCTCCGCGAGACGACCGCGAAGCACTGCCAGTGCGGGCCGATCGACGACGCGGCCTGGACCGCCTTCGCGTCCACCATTCACTACCAGCCCGGCGACATCGAGCAGGCCGACGACTTCCACAAGCTCGCCGCCCGCCTCGACGGCCTCGAGGGGGCGACCGCCACGACCCGGATCTACTACCTCGCCACCGCGCCGCAGTTCTACCCCGTCGTCGTCGCGGCCCTTGGCGCCCATGGCCTCGCCGCCGAGACGGCCGGCCCACGGCGGATCGTCGTCGAGAAACCGTTCGGAACCGATTTGGCCACGGCCCGTGACCTGAACGCCCGCCTCCACGCCGTGTTCACCGAAGACCAGGTGTTTCGCATCGATCACTATCTCGGCAAGGAGTCGGTGCAGAACATTCTCGCCCTGCGGTTCGCCAACACGATCTTCGAGCCGGTCTGGAACCGGCGCTACGTCGACCATGTGCAGATCACGGTAGCGGAGGAGGTGAAGGTCGGCCGGCGCGGATCCTACTACGAAACCGCCGGCGTCCTGCGCGACATGTTCCAGAACCACCTTCTCCAGTTGCTCATGGTGACGGCCATGGAGGCGCCGGTGCGGTTCGAGGCGACCGCCGTCCGCAACGAGAAGGTCAAGGTGCTCGACGCCATCCGGCCGCTCGCAGCCGACGAGATCGCAGCCGCCGGCGTCCGTGGCCAGTACCGGGGCTACCGGGCGGAGCCCGGCGTCGCGGCCGACAGCCGCACGGCGACGTTCGGCGCGGTGCGGCTGGAGATCGACAACTGGCGCTGGCAGGGCGTCCCCTTCTACCTGCGCAGCGGCAAGGCGATGAGCTGCCGCACGACGCAGATCGTCATCGGCTTTCGTCAGCCGCCGCTGGAACTGTTCGCCGCCGGCCGGCGGACGTTCCACCGCGAGGCAAACCGGCTCGTGATCCAGATCCAGCCCGCCGAGGGGATCCAGCTCCACTTCCACACCAAGGTGCCGGGGGAGGGGATGCGGCTCCGGCTCACGGATCTGGAGTTCAGCTACTCCCGCGAGTTCGCCGGCCGGCTGCCGGAGGCCTACGAGCCGCTGCTCCTCGACGTCCTCGACGGCGACGCCAGCCTCTTCGCCCGCGCCGACGAGGTGGAGAAGTCGTGGGAGATCATCGATCCGTTCGTGCGGGCCTGGACCGGCACCGACCTGCCGCCGATCGACGCCTACGAGCCGGGCGACTGGGGCCCGTTGGCGAGCGCCGAGTGGATGGCGGCCCAGGGGCGGACGTGGTTCGACCTCTGCCCGGTGCTCACATGACGGCCGCGGCCCAGGCGGGGGCCACGCTGACCAGCCGCCCAGGTCCGTTCTCCATCGGCGGCGTCGCGATCGAGTCGCCGGTCGTGCAGGCCGCGCTGTCGGGCTACAGCGACCTGCCGATGCGGGTGCTCGCCCGGCGGCACGGCGCGGCCTACGCGCTCTGCGAGGTGCTGCTCGACCGGTTCGTCGTCGAGGCGGGCCGGAGCCGGCGCAACTCGGCCCGGCTCGCGGTGGCTGCCGATGAGCATCCCGTCGGCGGTCAGTTGATGGGCGCGAACCCCGACGATTTCCCGCCGGCAGCGCGGCGGCTCGTGGCCGAGGGCTATGACGTCATCGACGTCAACTTCGGCTGCCCGGTCAAGAAGGTGCTGGGCCGCTGCCGTGGCGGCTACCTGCTGTCGCAGCCGGCCACGGCCCTGGAGATCGTGGCCCGCGTCCGCGATGCGGTGCCGGCGCACGTCCCCGTCACGCTCAAGATGCGGCGCGGCATCGACGACTCTCCACGGAGCCGCGACGACTTCTGGACGATCTTCGACGGCGCCTTCGCCCGCGGTGCGGCGGCGATCACCGTCCATGGCCGAACCGTCCAGCAGAAGTACGTCGGCCCCAGCGACTGGGAGTTTCTGGCCGAGGTGAAGCGACATGCCGGCAGCCGCATCGTGATCGGCTCGGGCGACCTGTTTTCCGCGCAGGCCTGCGTGGCGATGCTCGAGCGCACCGGCGTCGACGCCGTGAGCATCGCCCGGGGGGCGATCGGCAATCCATGGATCTTCAACCAGGCCCGGGCCCTGATCGCGGGCGGCCCGCCCCTGCCCCCGCCGACGATCCACGAACAACGGGCCGTCCTCGAGGAGCACTGGGCGCTGTCGATGGAACTCCACGGCGAGGCGGTCGCCGGCCGCAGCATGCGGAAGTTCGCCATCAAGTATGCCCGCGTGCATCCGGAGCACCGTGCCGTCCGCGACGCCTTCATCGCCGTGAAGGTCAACGCCGACTGGCAGCGCGTGCTCGACGGCTTTTACGCCGCCGACGGCCCCGGTCGCGACCCCGCCGCCGACGTCGATGAAGTCACCTCATGCGAGGCGTGAACGCTGGGGGCGCACGGCACGCTGTGGGGAATCCTGTCGCGAACTCGTTCATCGTGACGCCTCTCGTCGTCGAATCCGTGAGGGGTTGCCCGTGCCCTGGGAGCCGGCGTGAGCTGCCAAGCGAAGGCAGGATGCCGGAGCGTAGGCAGGTCCGAGTGAGCGAAGGGCGGGCACCGATCCGCCTAAAGGCGGATTGGTCGGCCCGCAGCGAACGTCCGGCGACGGGGCACGGGCAACCCCGAACCGTCGTCACAGATCTCGACCACGAGTTAGGATGCCCGGCGCGGAGACAGCCGTCGGGCCGGCGGCGCGACACCCATCCCCATCGACGGAGACCCACCACCCCCATGCCCAGCGCCGACCTGCACGCCGTCGTCATCTCCACCGCCCTCAAGCCCGGCAGCAAGACCCGCACCGCCGCCGACCTTCTCGCCACGCGCCTCGCCCAGGAAGGCCTGTCGATCGATCTCATCGACCTGGCCACCGAGCCGCTTCCCGCCTGCGACGGGTTCGGCTGCTACCAGGACGAGCGGGTGCACGTCATGACCCGTCGCGTCCGCGCCGCCGACCTGATCGCCGTCTGCTTCCCCGTCTACAACTATCAGCCCAACGCCGCGGCCAAGAACTTCGTCGAGCTCACCAACGACGCCTGGAAGGACAAGGTCGTGACCTTCGTGGCCAATGCCGGCGGCGATCGCTCGTTCCTCGCCCCCCTGCCCCTCGCCAACGCCCTGATGGTGGACCATCGCTGCGTGATCGTGCCGCAGTTTCTCTACCTGCCCCCGGCCGCGTTCGACGCCGCCGGGAGGGTGGTCCTCGATCCACTCACGGCCGAACTCTTCGAGCAGCAGGTCGCCGCCGCGCACCGCCTCGCCCGTGCCTGGGCGTCCCGCGGCCGCACCGCGGAGGAACGCGGATGAGCGCCTGGCGATCGGCTTGCCTCGCCGGCGCGATGCTCGTCCGGCTCGGCGCGACGGACGCCGCCGAGCCGGACGCCGACGCCCCGCCGGCGCTGCGGGTCGGGGTAGCGCCGATGGTCGCGGCGGCGGAGTGGGCAGGCGACCGGCCCAGCGGGGTGATGATCGACACCTGGGCGACCCTCGCCGATCGGCTCGGCGTGCGGACCGAGTTCGTCCGCGTCGCCACCCCCGCCGACCTCTGCGACGCGCTGATCGCCAGCCGGATCGACGTGGCGCTCGGGCCACTGGCGATCACCGAAGAGCGGGAAAAGAGTTTCGACTGCACCCACCCGCTGTTCCACACGGGCCTGCGGATCGGCGTCCGGCAACGGACGAGCACGGGAATCCTCGCCGCCCTGGGGTCGCTCCTGTCCTGGCAGCTCGGGCTGCTCGTGACGGCGGTCGTCGGCCTCGTGCTCCTGTCGGGACACCTGCTCTGGTGGTTCGAGCGCGACGGCAACGAGCGGTCGTTCCCGCGCGGCTATCCGGGCGGCGTCTGGGAAGCGATCTGGTGGATTGGCTCGGTGATCGTGACCGGCGGCTGCGACGACAAGCACGTCGACAGCCCACGCGGCCGGGTCCTCGCCTTCCTGTGGATGATCGGAGGCATCGGCCTGATTGCCACGTTCACGAGCCTGCTCACGGCGACGATGACCGCCGAACGCGTGGCGGGCACGATCCGCGGGCCACGCGACCTCGTCGGCAGGACCGTGAGCTGCCAGCGCCGGTCACCGATGGCGGACACGATGCGGCAGCGGGGGGCGATCGTGATGGAGCATGACACGCTGCACACGGCCGCCGATGCGCTCGTCCTCGGCATGGTGGACGCGGTGGTGGGGGAGAACCAGCAAATGATGGCGCTGGTCTCGCAGGGAAAGCACCCCGGCGTGATGCTCGTCGGCCCGATCTTCGAGTCGTTCGACTGCGGTCTCGGCCTACCCCCGGGCAGCCCGCTCCGCGAGCGGCTCAACAAGGCCATTCTCGCGATCCGCGAGGACGGTTCCTTCGACCGGATCCGCGACCGCTGGCTGGGGCGGCACGACTGAATCGCGTGCCTTCGCGCCGTCGCAGCCGGTTACCTTTCGCGCCGTCGCAGCCGACAAAGCGTCTGCTCCGGCTTCCAGTCGCCGGGCAAAGCCCGGCTCCTTGTTGATCGCCACCACAGCCGGTGGATCGACGCAGGTCGAGGAGCGTGAGGCTGCATGAACTTCGCGCCGTCGCAGCCGGTTACCTTTCGCGCCGTCGCAGCCGACAAAGCGTCTGCTCCGGCTTCCAGTCGCCGGGCAAAGCCCGGCTCCTTGTTGATCGCCACCGCAGCCGGTGGATCGACGCAGGTCGAGGAGCGTGAGGCTGCATGAACTTCGCGCCGTCGCAGCCGACAAAGCGTCTGCTCCGGCTTCCAGTCGCCGGGCAAAGCCCGGCTCCTTGTTGATCGCCACCGCAGCCGGTGGATCGACGCAGGTCGAGGAGCGTGAGGCTGCATGAACCTCGCGCCGTCGCAGCCGACAAAGCGTCTGCTCCGGCTTTCAGTCGCCGGGCAAAGCCCGGCTCCTGCCTCGACACCACCGCAGCCGGTGGATCGACGCAGGTCGAGGAGCGTGAGGCTATCCTGCCTCAGCGACGAGACCTGCGCCGATCCACCGGCGGATTGGGCTGTATGCCGCGAGCATCGCACCCGGCTCCTCACCCCGTCTCGTCGGCGAGGGCGGCGCCGATTTCCGCGCGGACGTCGCCATCCGTCTCATCCGCCAGCCGGCCGGCGAGCGCGGCGCGGGCCTCGTCCGGCAGCACGCCCGCCTGCAGCCAGCGGCCCAACGCCCAGGCCGCGGCACCGCGAATCACCGGCTCATGATCGGCAAGCGCCCCGACGAGCGCCGGCAGGGCCGCCGGATCGGGACGGTTGCCGAGGGCAACCGCCGCCGACCGCAACAGCCCGCGCCGCTTCGCCCGCAGGATCGGCGATCCGGCGAAGCGCTCACGAAACTCCCGCACGCCGAGCCCGAGCAGATCAGCCAACGACACGGTCGACTCCCCGCGCCGCGGCTGGAAGGCGGGCTCGTCCGAGCCCGGAGCGTGCCTGTTCCACGGGCAGACCTCCTGACAGATGTCGCAGCCAAAGATCCAGTCGGCCATCTCCGCGCGCCGGTCGCGCGGGATCGGCCCCTGCTCCTCGATCGTGATGGCACTGATGCAGCGCCGCGCGTCGAGCAGCCGCGGCTCCGGCAGGGCACCGGTCGGGCAGGCATCGAGACAGGCCGTGCAGGTACCGCAGTGATCGACCTCGAGCGGCACCTCGGGGGGTAGTTCCAGGTCGGTGAGGATCGCCGTCAGCAGGAAGAAGCTGCCGGCCCGGGGATCGATGAGCATCGTGTTCTTGCCGATCCAGCCGAGGCCGGCGAGAAGACCGTAGTCGCGCTCGGAAAGCGGTGCCGAATCGACCACCGCCCGCGTCCGGCATGCGACCCGCGACTCGAGCCAGGCGGCGAGCGCGTTGCCCCGCGCCCGGAGCAGGTCGTGGTAGTCGTCCCCGCGGGCGTAGCGGGCGACGAGCCCCCGGCCGGGCGCGACCGCCGCCGCCTCCGCGCCGCCGGTCGCATGGTCCGTCGCCAGAACGATCACGCTCCGGGCGGCCGGGAGCAGGCTGCCGGGATCGGCCCGCAACGGCTCGTGTCGCTCCAGCCAGCTCGCCATGCCCCCCGCGAAGCCGGCCGCGAGCCAGGAGCGAAGCCGGTCGTGATGGGGCGGCGGCACAGCCGGGGCGATCCCGAGCCGGGAGAAACCCAGCCGCTCGGCCTCGGCACGCAGGTCGCGGAGGAGGAGCGGCGTGTTCAAGGAAGATGCGTCGGCGCCCATGTGCCTGCAGGATCGCGACATTGGGAAGGCTGGTGAATCACGGCCGCCGTGCCGGAAAGCACGGGGGAAATCGCCGCCAAATGGTCTGGACCGGGGCGGGCGAATCGCTATCGTCCCGCCGCGTTCGGCCCCGGGATTGTCCCGCGGCGCGATCCGTTTCCCAAGCCATGTTTCTCGTCCGCGGAGTCACCGCCGTGCCGAATTCCCCCGTTCGTCGTCGCGGCCCCGGCCGCAGCCCGACCCTCGCGATCATCGGCATGCTGCTGGCGGCGTTCGCCGGCTGCCAGACAGCCCGCCCACCGGCGACCTACCCCGCGGTCGGCCAGCAGCCCGCATACGGCGGTTGGGCGACGCAGCCGCAGGGTGCGGCCTACCCGCCGAGTGCGCCGATGCCCGGCCCGGCGGCCCAGCCGGTCGCTCAGGCCTGGCCGCAGGCACCGACGACGACCATGCTGCCGGCAGCGCCGCCGCAGCCGCAGCCGTACAACGGCCCCAGCTCGCAAAGCCTCACCGGCCAGTGGCAGCAGATGCAGAACAGTGCCGCCAACCAGTGGCAGCAGATGAACACTCAGGCGCAGCAGCAGGCCCAGCAGGCCTATGCCAACGCCCAGCAACAGCTCAATCAAGTCCCTGCCCAGTTCAACCAGCAGGCCAACCAGGCGATGAACCAGGCGAATCAGCAGATGAACCAGGCCTTCCAGGCAGGGCAGCAGCAGGCACAGCAGGGACTGAACCAAGCCAACCAGCAGTTCAACCAGGCGTTGCAGGCCGGCCAGCAGCAGGTCGCCCAGTATCCGCCGCAGCAGCCCACCAACCCGACGTGGAACCCGTTCGCGACGCCCGCGGCGTCGCAGCCGCCGGCCCGGGCCACGCCCGTGGCCGTGCCGCGATACTGATCCCGCCGCGGCAGCGCCGCCGGCCCGAGGCTACACCTCGATCTCGTAGCCCCGCCGATAGGGCCGGGCGAGCATCGCGCTTGCCTGTTCGTCGCCGAGGATCCGCTCCCCAACGGGATCCCACTGCAGCGGCCTGCCGAGCCGGGCACTGATCCCGGCGAGGTGGCAGACGTTGAGCATCCGCATGTGGGAATGGACGTCGGAGATCGGCTCGCTGCCCTCGCGGACGCAGTGGAGGAAGTTGGCCCAGTGGGCCTTGCGCTCGTCCCCTTCCATCGGCATGTGGCGATAGACCTTCGCGACCGCGTTGGCCGGCAGCGGATCGTCCTTCAGGGCATCGACCGGCCCGCCGGCGAGCTTGCCGCGGTTGACGAAGATCGTCCCCTTGTCCCCCTCGATGAGCACGCCGTTGTCGGTGTCGTGACGGATCACGACCTTCGTGTCCCCGGGAAAATCGACCGTGAACAGGAACTCGGTCGCGGTGTTGAAGCGGTCGGTCTGCAGCGGCATGCCGTCCTTGAACTCGACCGGGTGCGTCGCCGTGCCGCCGATCCCCGTCGGACCGGCCGTCTGTCCGTTGAGGGCCAACGCCCAGATCGCGATGTCGACGTGGTGGGCGCCCCAGTCGGTGAGCTTGCCGCCGGAATACTCGTACCACCAGCGGAAGTAGTTGTGGCCGTTCCCCGCGCTGGGCTTCTGTTCCTTGCCATGCTTGTCGATGAACGGGGGGAGTTCCAGGAACCGGTAGTCGGCCAGCGGCGCCGGCCCGAGCCAGCGGTCCCAGTTGAGGTCCTGCGAGGGCGTCACGGCCGGCAGCGCCGGGCTCGACGGCGCGCCGCCGATCGCGGCCTGGATGCGCCGGATCCGCCCCAGCCGGCCCTCCGCGACCAGCGCCAGCGCGGTCGTGAACAGTTTGAACGCGCTGCGCTGCTGGGTGCCGACCTGCACCACCCGCCCCGTCTGCCGCTGCACCCGGCGAATCAGTTTTCCCTCGTCGATCGTCAGCGTCAGCGGCTTCTCGCAGTACACGTCCTTGCCGGCGAGCATGGCCTCGACGACCGGCTTCGTGTGCCAGTGGTCGGGCGTGGCGACGTGGATCACGTCGATGTCCTTGCGATCAAGGAGCCGGCGGTAGTCGTCAGTGAGCAGCGCCTTGCCGGCGGCGAACTTCTCGTTGCAGGACCTGGCCCGCCCCGCATCGACGTCGGCGATCGCCACCACGTCGATCCATTCCTTGGCGACGCCGATGTTGGCGCTGGCGATCCCCCCCGCGCCGATCAGGCCGAGGGCGAAGCGGCCGTTCTTCGAGCGGGTCTCATCGGCCAGCGTCCGCGGCATCGAGTGGAAATAGGGGACGGCGGATGCCGCCAGCGTGATGGACGACGAGAGGAAATCACGACGGGTGGCGGGCATGGCAGACACCTGGGGCGATGACGGGGGACGAGAACCGGCGCAACCTCTTCACTATACCGCGGTGGAGTGCCCTGCCCCGCCTCCTCCAGTGGACTCCTGGCGGACCCGCGGCAGCGACCGCACCGGCCCGGCTGGCAATCGGGCCGAGCGGCGGGACAATACAGGGAAACCATGCCCCCGGCGTCACGGCCTCCAGCGGACCTCGACCTCCCATGTTTGGCTGGATCGGAACCATCACCGGCACCACGCCCGCCATCTCGGCCGCCACGTGGCGGGCCGTGAAGCAGATCGAGGCCCTCGCGCCGGACATGGAAGGGCTCGACGACGTGGCCCTGCGCCGGCTCGGCCGGGCGCTCTCCTACCGGGCGATGGCCGGTGAGCCCGCCGACACGCTCCTCGTGGAGAGCTTCGCCGCCACCCGCGAGGCGGGCCGGCGGCGGCTCGGCATGCGGCACTATGACGTGCAGTTGCTGGCAGGCGTGGCCCTCGTCCACGGCGCCATCGTCGAGATGCAGACCGGCGAAGGGAAGACGCTCGTGGCCACGCTGCCGCTCGTCCTCCACGCCCTGGCCGGCAAGGGAGCCCACCTGGCGACGGTCAACGACTACCTCGCCCGCCGTGATGCCGAATGGATGAAGCCGATCTACGAGGCGCTCGGGCTGTCCGTCGGCATCGTCGAGTCGCAGATGGATTTCGATGACCGGCGCAAGGCCTATGCCTGCGACGTCACCTACGGCACGGCGAAGGAGTTCGGCTTCGACTTCCTCAAGGATCGGCTCCTTGCCCGGCAACTCGCCGAGGGCCAGGGGGATCTGGCGGCGCGGCTGGCCGGCGAGCGGGGCGACGCGACGACGCGGCCCTTGCAGCGGCCCTACTGGTTCGCCCTCGTGGACGAGGCCGACAACGTCCTCATCGACGAGGCGCGGACGCCGCTGATCATCGCCTCCCCGCCGGGCGAAGCGCAGGCCGCGTCCCAGGCGCTGTTTCAGTTCGCCGCCCAGGCCACGGCCGGGCTGGAGTCCGACCGCGACTACGAGCAGGACGTGCAGAAGCAGACCTGCGAGCTGCTCGGGCCGGGCCGGAGCCGCGTGCGGGCGCTGCCCCGGCCGGCGGAGCTCGAGGCCACGAGCCTGCTGGCGATCTACGAGGCCGTCGAGCGGGCCCTCCGTGCCCGACAGTTCTTCAAGCCCGACCGGCAGTACGTCGTTCGCGACGGCAAGATCGTGATCGTCGACGAGTTCACGGGCCGGGCGGCAGAGGGGCGGACGTGGCGAGACGGCCTCCACCAGGCCGTGGAGGCACAGGAGGAGGTGGAGATCACGGTGGCCTCGGGCCATGCGGCCCGAATCACGATCCAGGACCTGTTCGCCCGCTGGCCGCACCTCGCCGGCATGACGGGAACGATCGCCACCAGTGCCCGTGAACTGGCCCGCACGTACGACGTCGACGTCGCCGTCGTCCCCACGAACCGGCCCGCGATCCGGCGCCGACTGCCGGCCGTGGTCTGTGGCACGTACACGGAGAAACTCGCCCGCATCGTCGCCGAGGTCGGGGAGATGCACGCCCTCGGCCGGCCGGTGCTGATCGGCACGCGGTCGATCGACAAGTCCGACGACCTCGCCCGGCTGCTGACGGAGGCCGGGCTGCCCCACACCGTCCTCAATGCCCGCCACATCGCCAAGGAGGCGGAGATCGTCGCCCAGGCCGGACAGCGCGGCCAGATCACCGTGTCCACGAACATGGCGGGCCGCGGTACCGACATCCGGCTCGGTGACGGCGTCGCCGAACTCGGCGGGCTGCACGTCATCTGCACCGAACTGCACGACTCGGCGCGGATCGACCGCCAGCTCGTCGGCCGCTGCGGCCGCCAGGGGGATCCGGGAACGTGGCGGCAGTACCTCGCGGCCGACGACGACATCCTCGTGGCCGGCTACGGCGCCCGCCGGTCCGGGCGGATCGCCGCCGGGCTGCGCCGCCGGCTCGCCGGCGACCCCGACCGCGTCGCGACGGTCTTCCGCAGCGCCCAGAAGCGGGTCGAGGCCCGCCATGCCCGGCAGCGCCGCATGCTCGAATACATCGAGCGGCAGCGGGCGGAGGCCCATGTGCAGATGAGCCAGGATCCGTATCTCGATGCCGCCAGCTGACCCGACACCGACCCGCCTCGCGCCGCGACGTTCAGCCTTTCCGCCGCCAGATCCGCCGGACCGTGGAGGCGAGCTGCCCGCGGGATTTGCCAGCTGCGGCCGCCGCCACGCCCTCCGCCGACCGGATCGTCGGCCGCCAGCGCCGCTCTCGCACGATCTCCGGCGTCGGCCGCGCCCAGGCATTGTCGGCGGCCGGATAGCGGTCGGTCTTGCGCAGCGCCAGATGGACGGAGCCGAACGTGTAGCCCTGCTGTTCGAGGAGGATGTGCGGATAAACCGACCACGTCACCTCGCCGACCCGCGGCCGGTCCCCCTGGGCCTTGATCGTGGCCTGGATCTCGTCGACGTAAAACGACAGCGGCCGCACCGTGGCCCGGGTCCACTCCGAGACCGCGGCCGAAAAGTCGTCCACCGGTTCGAGCCCGCTCGCCTCGACGACGTATGTCCGCAGCTGCTCGGCCGAGAACAGCACGAGCCCCGGCCACTCCACGCCGGGCGTCGGCCCGGCCACGCAGAATTCCGTCGACACCGTCATGATGCCGCCGGGCTTGAGCACACGGCCCATCTCGTAGGCGCTGAACGCCGCATCCTGGAGCCCGCCGAAGTGCTCGATCGATCCCGACGAGAAAATGCCGTCGAAGGTGTCGTCGGGGTAGTTGAGGAACCGTCCATCCATGTGCTGCACGACCAGCCGGCGTTCGTCGAACGGGAACGGCGCGAACGCCTCCGGATCCCAGAGCATCCGCGTCGGGGCGAACGAACTCCAATGGTCCTGCTGGATGTAGACGTCGGTTGCGAACACCATCCGCGCGAACTTGGTCAGATGGAAGATCGTCGACTCGGTGCCGGCGCCGACGCCGAGGAGCAGGCTTCGGTCGTGCAGCGCGCCGAACTGCCGCAGGCCGCGCACCGCCATGCCGATCTCCCAGTACTTGCGATACTCGCGGCCGAGCGGGAACCCGGCCCCGTGCCGGTCGGCGTCGGCGGCGAAGACCTCGCGGATCGTCGCGGCCAGTTCGGCGTCGGCGAAGTCCTCGACCTCGCAGAGCTTGTTGTGTCCCGGTGGCATGCCTCGTCCCTCCGTTGATTGTCGTTGTCGTTGTCGGCCGCGGCCAACGCCGGTCAGCGCGGCCCGCCGCCGAGCCGTCGGACCACCCGGGCGACTTCGCGCCGGACCTTGCCGAGCACCGTCAGCCGGGGCCGCGGCGCCGGGGCTGCGGTCAGCTCACGATACCGGGTTTCCATGGTGAAGTGCCCGTCGAACCAGGCCCGATCGACGCCGTGGGTCGTGGCGGACGACCAGGGATTCATCCGCGGCGGCAGCCCCCGGTCACGGAACGCCCTGGCGAGCTCGACGTCCTCGGCCTCGCACCAGAAGAGGACGTCGTTGAAACGGATCTGGCGCAGCGTGCGGGTCTTGGCGACGATCAGGCCGCCTCCGACGAACTGCAGCGGCCTGAGCGTGTTCGCATCCGGGCAGTGGATCGTGGTCGGGGTCCGGACCAGCGCGTGTCCGGGCAGGGCGCAGTAGGCGGGGAAGGGGTGGCCGTCGTCGTACCACTGCGCGACGGCGACGAGGTCGAAGTCGTAGCCGAACGTGTCGAAGCCGGCCAGGAATCCCGGGTCGAGCGTGTAGCGGTCGTGGGCGATGAGCAGGTTGGCCCGGCTGGCCGCTGCGGCGATGTCGTTCTTCTTCCGGGAGATCTCCGCGACGTCATCGCGATACCGGCGGTCCTCGACCCGGACGCCGTACGGGCCGTAGGCCTCGTCCATCGGCCCCCAGACGAGGATCTCGTGCTCGTGGCCCGGATCCTGGCAGCGGATCGACTGCAGGAACCTGACGACCATGTCTGGCTTGCGTCCCTGCGTGACCACGGCGAACGTCCAGCGCCGGTCGTGTCGATCCTCCAGCCACTGTCGCTCGATCGAAAATTCGACGAACTGCTCGCCGTCGATGCTCCACTGCCGGCCGACGCCGGCCACGGTGTCGAGCCGCCGGCCGACGACGTGCTTCAGGCTGATGACCGACAGCTCCGCCGTCTCCCGAAAGCGGACGACGAGGCGGCCGTGGCGGCCGAGCAGCCGGATCATCTCGTCCACGACGAGCTCGACCCGGCCGCCACCATGGTCCGAGAGCGGCGTCTCGACATGCCAGACGGAATCGAACGTGCCGTGCAGGTCGCCCGGCAGGCGGGCATTCGTACACCCCGTGAAGTCGAGCGGAACGGCGGAGAACGGCGCGGCCCGGCCGATCCAGGCATGCCGGCCCGCCGGCGGAAATAGGTCCGCAATCTCGCACACGCGCCCGTCGGTCGCCGCGCGGGTCGCCGCCATCGTCTCCTTTTCTCCTCGCTCCGGGCCGGACGCGGCGGCCCGTCAGGCGCCGCGGCGATTCGGCTGCGAGCCTAGCAGTCCCGCGTCGGGGTCACCAAGTTGAATTTCGGCCGCCGCCCCGCTGCGGCCTCGTGGCCGGCGACGACGAACGTCATGGGGACTTCCGCCCCAGCCGCGACATCCGCGTGCAGATCCCGATCAGTTCCCGGGCCGCCTCGTCCCAGGTCGCCAGCGCGTGCCGTCCGGGACGGACGGGGGCGGCCGTGCCGCCGCGGGCCGCCGCGGCGGCCAGCACGAGGTCGGCCAGTTCCGCGGGTTCGTCGGGGCTGAAAAACCGACAGTCGGGACCGGCCACCTCGCGGTGGGCGGGAATGTCGCTGGCCAGGACGCGCAGACCGTCCCGCTCCGCCTCGATGATCGGCAGGCCGAACCCCTCGGCCCGCGAGGCCATTACCAGCGCATCGGCCCGACCGTAGGCGCGGGTCAGTTCGGCGTCGTTGACGTCGGTGAACAGCCACAGCCGGCGGCCATGCTCCGCGTGCCCACGGACCGCGGCCACGATCTCGTCGCCGCCCCAGCCAGGGCGGCCGACGACGACGAGCGTCGCCGCGCTCCCCTGCGCCCAGGCGCGGGTGAAGGCGTCGAGCAGGAGACGATGGTTCTTGCGCGGCTCGAGCGTCCCCACCGCCAGGTAGATCGGCCCCGACCGCGCCGCGAACACCGCGTCCAGCTCGGACCGCATCGGCAGGTCGCCATGGCCATGCCTGCGCACGCCGCAACTGAGCGTGACGTGGCTGATGCGCTCCGCGGCGACGGCCAGCCCCTGCTCGTCGAGATACGCCGCGAGGTCGTCGGCCGTCGCCCGCGAGATGCCGACGAAGAAGTCGATGGCGGAAAAGCTCTCCGGTACCCAGCGGCGCAGGATCGCCTCGTTGGTCGGCTCTGAGAGCCCGGGAAACCGCAGCGGGATCAGGTCGTAGACGAGCCAGCCCACGACCGCCCCGCGATTGCGGGCCTTGTGCAGCGTCGGAATAATCGGGAACGGCCAGCAGACGTCGGGCAGAAACAGGACGTCGCCGGGACGGAAGCGGATCTTCGCCACCTCGCGGTTCCAGCGATCGGCGAGCCGTTCCAGCGGCCCGCGCCGGGCCCGCACGCGACACGCCGGCGGCAGGCCGGCCCGTTCGTGCCGCCTGCGCAGCGGCGCGAACTGATTCCGGCGCGTCACCGCGTGTACGGTCCGGCAGCGGACGCCCAGCGTCGGCGCCGCCTCGAGGCAGGCGCAGGCGAGGCTTCGCGCCACCCGCTGCACGCCGGTGTTCCATTCCGTGGACGTGCTCGAGGTGACGTCGAGCAGCAGCCGGCGCATGGCCGTTCCGGGTGTGGAATCGCTCATCGGCCCGGGCCTCCTCCGCCCGTCACGGTCTGCCCGGGGTCGGCGACCGATGGCAACGCGCCGGAGAGCGCCGCGAGCACCTGCCGCTCGCCGAAGCTGCCGTGGGCCCAGCGTTGCAGGCCGACGTGATCGAACGGCTCCTCGACCATGCCCGCGAGCATCGCTCCCGACACCAGGTCGTCCGCGGCGACGAATCCCGCCCCCGGCCCGACGAGGTCGCACATCGGCCGCTTGTCGCGGGTCAGCACCCGGCAGCCGCAGTACTGCGCCTCGAGGATCGGCAGCCCCAGCCCCTCGTCATACGACGGAAAGAGGAGCGCCTTGGCCTCGAGGAACAGCCGCTGCACGGTGGCGGCCGAGGCGTGCGGGTACCACTCCACGTGCCGCACCTGGAGGGCCCGGAAGAACTCGCGCAGGTCGCTGCTCGAGCAGCGGACGCCACCGTAGATGGAGACCGTCTCGATCGCCGCGCCGGCCGCGTTGAGGATGGCGGGAATGACGTCGGACCCCTTGCGCCGGTCGAACGGCCCGGCCAGCACGACCCGTCGGCCGCGGTCATTCGCCGCCGCCGGCACGCTGGCGTAGGCTGCCGGCAGGAGCGGCGGCAGCGGGATCACCCGTCGCGTGGCCGCGGGGAAGGCGGCCGCGTAGTCGTCGGCGACGCGCGGGCTGATGGCGAGGATCGCGTCGCAGTGGTCGCGATAATGGACGAACCCGCGCCGGTGCTGGGCGGCGAACGACAGCGGCTTCTGCCCCGGCGGCATCGAGAACACATACTGGTTGGGGACGAGGTCGTAGACGACGCCCAGCACCCGTGGAGCGGGAAGTCGCGACTCGAAGTCCACCAGCCAGGGATTGCTGATGATGATCTCGTCGTAGGCCGCAGCGGCGAGATCGGTGCCGATGGCTGTGCGCCAGCAGTCGACGTGCGCGTCGGCGCCGCGCCGGTGCGCCCCCGACACGAGCGGCAGCACGGAGGCCGGCGTGCCGGCGATCACGGTCTCCTCCGCGTCGCCTGCGGGGCCGGGCTGCGGCTGGAGGTGGAACCACTGCCGTTCCCCCCCCGCCCCGCGGACGAATGTCACCCAGTCGACCCGCTGCCGGCGGCCGAGCAGGGCGTGCAACGCGAACAGGTAGTTGCGGACACCGACGTGCAGCCGCATGAACTCCGGCTCGACGATAATCGCGATGGTGTGCGGCATGCTGCGGGATTGAGGCGGGACTGCGGCTGTCGCGGCCGGCGTGCGAGGGTAGTCCGATCGCCGCCGCGGCTGCAATCGACACCTGCCCCGCGCCGCCGCTGATGCTGCCGGCGGATTCTTCCGGATCTCCCGCCGCCCCCGGGAAAACACCGGGAAAACGCCTGTCAGCCGGCGGTGTTGACTGGGCCGGTCATCCTGTGTGACCCTCTGCGTGGAGGTGGCCGATGGCTGGCACGATAAAGATGGTCCTACAGGGGGTGTTGGCCGTCGCTGCCACGGCGCTGATGGCGTTGGCGGACGATGCCCCCCTCCAGCCCGGCGATCGACCGGTCTTCGAGGCGCCCGTCGTGGTCGATGGCGCGGCGCTGCCGCGCGAACCGGTCAGTCCGCCGGCGCGGCAGCCTGCCGCCGACGGCACCTCCTCGGTGATCGTGCCGCCATCCCGCCAACCGAGCGACACGGCCGCCATCACCCAGGCCGGAGCCGCGGCGGGAGAACTGCTGGCCGACGCGTTCACCGCGCCGGAGCCGCGGGCCGGCGACGGCCCGCAGCAGCAGCCGCGCCCGCTGCCGCTGCTCGAGGCGCTCGACCGCTCCGGCGACCGGGCCCGTCGCCTGTGGATCACGCAGGCCTACTGGAAGGTGGCGGCGGACTTCGCCCGCGTCCGCTGGGCGGCCGAGGCCGTCGAGCGACTCGATCTCGTCGCCGCCGGCCAGGATCCGCACGATCGAGCCGTCCTCGACGTGGCGACTGCCGCGGCCCGCGCGGACCTCGCCGAGGCTCAGGCCCAGCTCGGCGGGTCGCAGCAGGAGCTGATCGACCTGGCGCGGATTCCCGGCACCGAACCGGCGCCGTGGCCGGTGGACCGGCCGCTCGCCGTTCCCTACCAAACGCACTTCGAAACCATCTTCGCCAACCGCGTCGCCACGGGCAGGGTGCGGGCGATCGCCCGCACCCTGCCGGCTCGGCACGAAACCGTCGCCGCGCGCGCGGTGGCCGTCCGCGCGGCGGAGAAGGCGGCGGCGATGGCCGAGACCGACCATGCCAAGGGGCAGCGGCCGATCGAGGCGGTGATCGCCGCCCACCAGGCGCTCGTCGCCCAACAGCGAGACTTCGTTCGCGCCGTGCAGGCCTACAATCTCGACATCGCCGAATACGCGATGGCGGTCGGCGACCTGTCGATGCCCGACGAGCAGTTCGCGCGCATGCTCGTGGGCACGCCCGTGCCGTGGCGGCCGCAGCCCGCGGCCGGCGCGGCGCCGGCCCCGCCTGGAAGCGGCAGCAGCCCGAATGGCGGCACGCAGCCCCCGCCGCCGAATGGCGGCACGCAGCCCCTGCCGCCGAATGGCGGCACGCAGCCGTGATACGATCAGTTTCATGATCGCCTCCCTAACCGCCCCTCCGGTGAAGCCGCTCTCCATCGGACCGGTCGTCGTCGATCCACCGATCCTCCAGGCCCCGATGGCCGGCTACACGAACTTCGCCTACCGGCAGGTGGTGCGGGAGTTCGGCGGCGCCGGCCTGCTGGCGACGGAGATGATCGCGGCCCGCAGCGCGATGTGGCTGGAGACGAATCGAGGCGAGCATCCGGACCGGCTGTGGGGCGTCCGCGACGAGCCGCGGCCCCTCGCCGTGCAGATGTGGGACAATGACCCGGAAAACCTCGCCGCGGTGGGGCGGCGGCTGGCGCGGGACTTCCGCGTCAGTGTCGTCGATCTCAACTTCGGCTGCCCTGTGCGACAGGTGACGGAGAAGGCCCACAGCGGCTCGTGGCTGCTCCGCGATCCCGACCGGGTGGGGACGATCGTGCGCCGCGTGGTGGAGGCCTGCGACGGTGTGCCGGTCACCGCGAAGATCAGGCTCGGCTGCGCGGAGTCGTGCCGCACCGCCGTCGAGGTGGCGCAGCGGATCGAGGAGGCGGGCGCGTCGTGCCTCACGGTGCACGGTCGGGTGGCGGCGCAGTTCTTCAAGGGCCGGGCCGACTGGGAGGCGATCGCCCACGTGAAGCGGAGCGTCTCCCGGATGCCCGTAGTCGGCAACGGCGACATCGACTCGGCGGAAACGGCGGTCGCCCGGCTCCGGGACAGCGGCGTGGATGGCGTCATGATCGCCCGCGAGGCGGTCGCCCGGCCGTGGATCTTCGCCCAGGCGGCCGCCCTGCTCCGCGGCGAGACGCCCCCACCCGATCCCACGCTCGCCGAACAGCGGGAGATCGTGCTCCACCACTACGATCTCGTCTGCCGCCGGTTCGGCGCGGACCGCGGCACGCTCCTGATGCGCAAGTTCGCCTGCAGTTACGCCCAGGGGCTGCCCGGGGCCCGCGAGTTTCGCGGCCGCGTCTCCCGCGTGACCACACAGGGGGAATTTCTGCAGGTCGTGCGGGCTTTTTTCCCGTCCGCGGACGCACCCCACGGGCCCGCCTGACGACCGACAAGATGTGGCGATGTTTTTCGCACGCCCAGTTGTCAAAAATATTCCCGGCGGTACAATGTCGCGTTCAGACCCGATTGATTTCCTGCACTGGCCTTTCAATGACCCTTCCGACCACCATGGAATCGAACCGCTCGACCGACGCGGCCGTGGTCGAACTGCTTCGGGTCGAACAGGCGCTGGGAATCGCGGACCTTTCGACGGCGCTCGGCGTGACGGCGACGGCCGTGCGGCAACGGCTCGACCGGCTCATGAAAGCCGGGCTTGTCGAGCGGTCCACGATCGCCAGGCCGCGGGGCCGGCCGGCCCACGCCTACCGCCTGACCCCCGCCGGCCGCAAGTCGGGGGGAGACAATTTCCGTGACCTGGCCTTCGTGCTCTGGCGGGAGATCCGCGGCGTTCGCGAACCGGCCGTTCGCCAGGGGTTGCTGGCCCGGATCGGCTCCGCGATGGCCGACATGTACCGGCCCCAGATCCGGGGCGAGACCGTCGCCGATCGGCTGGAAAGCGTCGCCGGACTGATGCGGAGCCGGTCGATCGCCTGCGGCGTCGAGCCCGCCGCCTCCGGCGCGCAGAACCTGCCGGTGCTCGCCAGCTACGCCTGCCCGTATCCGGAACTCGCCGAGGAGGACCGCACCATCTGCGCGGCTGAACGGCTCATGATCCAGGAACTTGCCGGGGCCCCCGTCGCCCTGTCGGAGTGCCGCCTCGACGGCGCCGGCTGCTGTCGGTTCACCGCCGATGCATCGCGGTCCAGCGAACCGGCCGGGCTCGAAACGGCCCCCGGTCTTGAAAACGAGCCGGTTGCAGCATCGAATGCCGAACGGTTTCATCCCCTGCACAGCCCCGCGCGGGCATCGGAGAGAGTTGTATGACGCAGCAGACGCAGCCAGCCACGCCGACGCCCTGGATCGAGGGGCGGTTCGAGGAGAACCTCGTGCTCACCACCGTCGAGCAGGCGATCAACTGGGCCCGGCAGTCGAGCATCTGGCCGATGACGTTCGGGCTGGCGTGCTGCGCCATCGAGATGATGGCGGCGGGGGCGAGCCGCTTCGACATGGACCGCTTCGGTGCCGGCGCCTTCCGGGCCACGCCGCGGCAGGCCGACCTGATGATCGTGGCCGGCACGGTCACCTACAAGATGGCCAGCCGCGTGCGCCGGCTCTACAACCTGATGCCCGATCCGAAGTACGTGATCGCCATGGGTGCCTGCACGACCGGCGGCGGCCCGTACTTCAAGTGGGGCTACCACGTCGTCAAGGGCGTTGATCTCGTCGTCCCGGTGGACGTCTACGTTCCCGGCTGCCCGCCGCGGCCCGAGAGCCTGCTCGAGGGTCTGATGCGAATCCAGGACAAGATCCTCGGCCAACGGATCGCACGGCAGAAGGGGGGCGACGGCAAGGTCGCCGACGAACTCCCGGTGCCGCACCATTCCGGCTACGTCGCCCCGGCTGTGACGAGCAGTGAGCTCGTCTACGACCACCAGAAGGTCCAGGCCTGATCCCGTTTCCCTCTCCGACACGTCTCCCCGCCATGACAACCCCCGCACGCGACACGCTCGTCATCAAGAACCTCCATGTCTCCGTCGAGGGACAGGAGATCCTCAAGGGGGTGGACCTGGAGATCGGCCGCGGCGAGGTCCACGCCCTGATGGGCCCCAACGGCTCCGGCAAGAGCACGCTCGGCTATGCGATCATGGGGCATCCGTCCTACGAGGTGACGGCCGGCTCGATCGAGCTCGTCGCCGCCGACGGCACCCGGCACGACCTCCTCGCCATGGAGCCCGACCAGCGGGCCCGGGCGGGCGTGTTCCTCGCCTTCCAGCGGCCGATGGCGATTCCCGGCGTCCGGCTCGCCGAGTTCCTTCGCCATGCGGTCACGAACGTCCGCAACCCGGACCGCAAGGAGGGGCACGAGCTGATGCCGATGAAGGACTTCCGTTCCGAGCTCAAGGCGAAGATGGGCGAACTGTCGATGGACACGGATTTCGCGCGGCGGTACGTCAACGACGGCTTCTCCGGCGGCGAGATGAAGCGGGCCGAGATCCTCCAGCTCGCCATGCTCAAGCCGCGGTTCGCGATCCTCGACGAGACCGACAGCGGCCTCGACGCCGACGCCGTCCGCCTCGCCAGCCAGAGCATCGCCCGGATCGGCAGCGGCGCCGCGCCGGGGAGCGCGGAGATGGGGATTCTCATCATCACCCACCACGAGCAACTGCTCGAGCACAACATTCCGCTGCGGACGCACGTCATGCTCGGCGGCCGAATCGTCGAGTCGGGCGGCCCGGAACTCGCCGCCGAACTCCACAAGCGCGGCTACGAGCGGATCCGGGCGGCCTACCCCGATGCCGCGGCGGCCGAGCGGGCCATGGATGAGAAGCGGACCCCTTCCCGAGAACCCGTCGGCGCCTGACGCGACACAGAACCAGGAGCACCACCATGTCGGCCGGCCTCGACGAATCCTCGACCCTCGCCCTCGGCGAGATCAACAAGTACGACTTCCGCACCGACTCCCCGGCCGTGTTCAAGGCCCGGCGCGGGATCGACGCGACGATCGTGGCGCAGATTTCGGAGATGAAGCGCGAGCCGGCGTGGATGCGCGACTTCCGCCTCAAGTCGCTGGAGATCTTCGACTCCAAACCGATGCCGCACTGGGGCGGCCACGTGGGGGTCGATTTCCAGGAGATCTTCTACTACCTCAAGCCGGCCGAGCAGCAGGGGAAGACCTGGGAGGAGGTGCCCGACGCGATCAAGAAGACGTTCGACCGGCTCGGCATCCCCGAGGCCGAGCGAAAGTTCCTCGCCGGGGTGAAGGCCCAGTTCGAGAGCGAGGTGGTCTACGGGTCGCTGCAGGAGGACCTGGCCAAGAAGGGAGTGATCTTTACCGACACCGACACCGCCGTCCGCGAGCATTCCGACCTGCTCCGCGAATACTTCGGCACGATCATTCCCCCCACCGACAACAAGTTCGCCGCCCTCAACTCCGCCGTCTGGTCGGGAGGCTCTTTCATCTACGTTCCCAAGGGGGTGAAGATCGAGTTTCCGCTCCAGGCCTACTTCCGCATCAATGCCGAGAGCATGGGGCAGTTCGAGCGGACGTTGATCATCGTCGACGAGGGGGCGCAGGTGCACTACGTGGAGGGCTGCACGGCCCCGATGTACTCGACCGAGAGCCTGCACTCCGCCGTCGTCGAGATCGTCGTCAAGCGCGGCGGCCGCTGCCGCTACACGACGATCCAGAACTGGGCCAACAACATCTACAATCTCGTCACCAAGCGGGCCATGGCCTACGGCGATTCCCTCATGGAGTGGATCGACGGCAACCTCGGCAGCCACCTGACGATGAAGTACCCGGCGGTCTACATGATGGAGCCGGGGGCCCGGGGGGAGATCCTCTCGATCGCCTTCGCCTCCGCCGGCCAGCACCAGGACGCCGGCGCCAAACTCGTCCACGCCGCGCCGCACACCAGCGGCCGGATCGTCTCCAAGAGCATCTCCAAGAACGGCGGCCGGGCCAGCTACCGGGGCCTCGTCAAGGTCGAGCCGGGGGCGAAGAAGAGCCGCTCCAGCGTCGTCTGCGACGCCCTGATCCTCGACGACCGGAGCCGCAGCGACACCTACCCGTACATCGAGATCGAGGAGCAGGACGTCTCGATCGGCCACGAGGCGAGCGTCTCCAAGATCGGCGAGGAGCAGCTCTTCTACTTGCAGAGCCGCGGCCTCACCGAGGCCGAGGCGAGCACGATGATCGTCGGCGGCTTCATCGAGCCGCTCGTCAAGGAACTGCCGATGGAGTATGCGGTGGAGATGAACCGGCTGATCGAACTGCAGATGGAAGGCTCCGTGGGCTAGCCGCCCGCGCTCGTACGATGACCACGGCCACCGCCACGCCCACCGCTCCCGCCGGCATCCCCTTCGACCGCGCCGGTCTCGAGGCCCTGCTCGCGACCAGTGCCGAGCCGAACTGGGTCGGCGACCGGCGGCGCGCGGCGCTGGCCACGCTCGAGTCGCTCGGCCTGCCCGACCGGCGCAGCGAGAACTGGATGCGGACCGACCTGCGGATGTTCAAGCCCGCCGCCTGGTCGCTCGCTGCCGCCGCACGCCCGGCCGATCTGCCCGCGGACCTCCTCGCGGCGGCGATCGCCGCCGGCGAGACGGGGGCCGACTCCCTTGCCGACGACGGCCCGCGGCCCGCATCGCACCTGCCGCTCGCCGGTCGCTTCGCCACGCTCGACGGTCATGTCGTCCGTGACGAGCTCGATCCGGCGCTCGCCGCCCGCGGTGTCGCCTTCGGCGCGGCGGACCGCGTGCTGGCCGCCCAGCGGGCCGAACTCGAGCCCCACTGGTTCTCGGTGATCGATGCCGGGTGCGACTGGTTCGCCGCCCTGCACGGGGCGTTTCATCGGGCCAGCGCCGTCCTCTACGTGCCGGCCGGCGTCCGGGTGGCCGCACCGCTCCACGTCCTCTCCGCGATCGGCCCGGGGGGTGTCGACACGTCGCACCTCCTCGTCGTTCTCGGCGACGGCGCCGAGGCCACGCTGCTCACGGAAACGGCCGGCGGCGGCGCCGCGGGTACGGCCGGTGGCTTCCACTGCGGCGGCACGGAGATCGTGGTCGGCCGCGGCGCCTTCCTCCGGATCGTCAATTTGCAGAACTGGAACACCGGCGTCTGGCACGTCGCCCGGCAAAAGGCCGTGGTGCACGAGCAGGGGCGGCTGCAGTGGACGCTCGGCGCCCTCGGCAGCCGGCTCTCGCAGGTCGCCCAGGACGTGGCCCTCGTCGGCCGCCAGGCCGACGCCCAGGTCAACGGCGTGATGTTCACCGAGGGCCGGCAGCAGCTCGTCTACAACACGCTGCAGCACCACGAGGCGCCGGCCTGCAGGAGCGACCTGCTCTACAAGGGCGCCCTCCAGGACCGGAGCCGGATCGTGTGGCGCGGCATGATCAAGGTCGACAAGGCCGCGCAGAAGACCGACGGCTACCAGCGGAATGACAACCTGATGCTCTCCGATGCGGCCCGGGTCGACTCGATTCCGGGGCTGGAGATCGAGGCTGACGACGTCCGCTGCACCCACGGGGCGACGAGCGGCCGCGTCGATGCCGAACAGGTGTTCTACGCCCAGGCCCGCGGCCTGTCGGCCGACGAGGCGGCGCGGCTCGTGGTGGCCGGCTTCTTCCGGCAGGTGTTCGACCGGATCACGATACCGCCCGTTCGCGAGGCGCTGGCCGGGGCCATCGGCCGGCGGATCCGGCGCATCTCCTGAGGACCTGCGTGATGGCCGAATTCCAGAAGGTGGCCGCGGTCAGCGAGGTTCCCGATCCGGGCAAGACGCTCGTCGAGGTCGATGGCGAGATGGTGGCGGTGTTCCACGTCGCCGGCCAGTGGTACGCCGTCGACGACGTCTGCACGCATGACGGTGGCCCGCTCGCCGACGGCGAGCTGCGGAATCACACGATCGCCTGCCCGCGGCACGGGGCGAAGTTCGACATCCGTACCGGGGCGGCGCTGACGATGCCGGCCGTGCGGCCGACGCGGGCCCACGACGTGAAACTCGAGGATGGCGGCGTCTGGATCCGGCTCCGGCCGGCCGCGGGCGGAGCCGGTCCCGCCGATCATGCGGCTCCGGCAGCCGGCGCCGCGGCGCCGGGCACGGTGCCCGCGGCAGCTGCGACAGCGCCGGCCGCTGCCGGCCTGGAGTCGGCAGCACCGCAGCCGGCCGCTCCGCCCGCCGACAGCCTTGCGTCGCAGCCCCTGTGCGAAGACGTCGTCCGCGAGGTGCTCAAGGAGGTCAAGGATCCGGAACTGTTCGTCAACATCGTCGACCTCGGCCTGATCTACGGCGTCACGCTCTCCCCGGCTGCCGATGCCCCCGGCCGGCAGCACGTGGCGATCGACATGACGATGACGAGCCCGGCCTGCCCGGCCGGTCCACAGCTGATCGGCGACACGAAGCGCGTGCTGGGGGCGCGGACCGACGTGTCGGCCGTCGAGGTCCGGATCGTGATGGATCCTCCCTGGACGCCGGACCGGATGACCGAATCCGCCCGCGACCAACTGGGGATATTCTGACTTGAGCGCCTGCGGGGCCATCCATGGCCCCCGCAGGCTTGACCACGTGCGAGCCTGCTCGCACGTGGCACGCGGACGCACCTCCGGGCGTCCGTGGCCGCCTGGACGGCGGCACAGCACCAGCCGGCGGACGCCGGCCAAGCGAGGCGAGGCACGAAGCCGAGGTCGAGCGGGAACACGGCCCCATCCATGGCCCCCGCAGGCTTGACCACGTGCGAGCCTGCTCGCACGTGGCACGCGGACGCACCTCCGGGCGTCCGTGGCCGCCTGGACGGCGGCACAGCACCAGCCGGCGGACGCCGGCCAAGCGAGGCGAGGCACGAAGCCGAGGTCGAGCGGGAACACGGCCCCATCCATGGCCCCCGCAGGCTTGACCACGTGCGAGCCTGCTCGCACGTGGCACGCGGACGCACCTCCGGGCGTCCGTGGCCGCCTGGACGGCGGCGACTGCCTTCACGGCTGTCGGGCCTTCCATGGCCCCACAGCCTTCGCCCGGCGGTGGTGAAGCCAAGGTTCACCACGCCGGGCAACGCCGGGCGTCCAGGCCGGCGAGATGGCCCAATGCGCTGATGCGCGGCGGGATGTCTTCGCCTTCTGCCTTACAGGGCGTTGGAGGAGCCGGCGGACCCACCTCCGGGACTCCGGGGCCGGTAGCCACGGTGTCTGACCGTCGACTGCGGGCTGCTTCCGTTCCGAGGCAAGGCGGCCAGAGACCGCCGCTACAAGGAAGCGTAGAGCCGCTCGTGGGCAGCAGCCATCGCAGCGGCCGCGTGGCGCTCGCGGGCCAGCGCGTGGCCCCGAGTCCCGAGGGCGGCGGCGCGGACCGGGTCGGCCAGCAGTTCGCCGATCGCCCGGGCAAGGTCGGCGGGATCGCCGGGACGATGGAGCAGGCCCGCCCGGCCGTCGTCGAGCAGTTCGGGGAACGCGCCGTGCGCTGACGCCACCACGGGCAGACCGGCGGCCAGCGCCTCGATCACCGACAGGCCCTTGGCCTCGGGATGCACGGTCGGCAACGCGAACAGGTCGCAGCCCTGCAGCAGTGCGAGCTTGGCGGGTCGGTCCACCTGGCCGAGCCAGCGAAACCGGTCGCCGACGCCGAGCCGCTGCGCCAGGCCGAGGCAGCCGGCGATGTAGTCGCGTTCGGCGCCGATCGTCGCGCCCGCGGCGATCACAGCGACGTCGTGGCTCCGGGCGAGGATCGGCAGGACGTGCACCAGTTGGTCGAGCCCCTTCTCCGCGCAGGCCCGGGCGAGAAAGCCGATCACGAGCCGGCCACCACGCTCGTTGCGGCGGGCGCGGAGGTCTGGGGCCGCGGCTGGAAACGCCGCCAGATCGACGCCGTGGGGGATGACCGCGATCCGCTCCGGCGTTACCCCGAGCCGCTCCCCCATGAAGCCGGCATAGAAGCGGTTGAGGGCCACGAACGCGTCGCAGTCGGCGGCCCGCTCGCGGAGCAACTGCCACGTCCGGGCGCGATGCGGTGCCGGAAGCTGGTCGATGAACAGGTCCTCCCCCGAGAGCGTGCAGACGACGCGGGCCCCCGTGGCCCGGCGGATTGAGCGGGCGAGCCCGAGGAGCAGGACGTTGGACAGCTGGACGACGTCGGGCCGGACGTCGGCGGCGAGCCAGCCCGCCAGCCGTGCCACCTCCTTCCGCTGGTGCCCCCGCTCCCCTTCGAGAGACGACACGGTGAGCGGTCCGAGGTCGGCGGCCCGCGTGCTCCCCGTGCGGGCCGAGAGCCAGGCGAGGAGCGCCGGAGCGTCGAGGAGCCGGTCGACGAACGCGGGTGTATGGCGGAACAGCGGGACGTGCTGCTGCAGCCAGACGTTGACACCCCCCATCACGACCCGGCGCTCGGCGACGACCTCCTCGTCGCTGGTGGTGGGGACGTAGGCCGGCACGAGCAGCGCGTCGGCCCCGCGGTCGCGGAGCGTTCGGACGAGGGCGTTGTCGTGCAGGCAGCTGCCGCACAACCTCCCCCCCGCCCCGGCCGTGATGTGCACGATCCTCATGCCCTGATGATAGCGGCTGTCCGCGCCGCGTTACGGGCCACAGTCCGCGGGCATCATGGCCCGATTCAACCGTGGGTGCGCAACCGCATCGGATCGTAAAACGGCATCCTGACGACGGTGGCCGGATGCGTCCGGCCACCGTCGATGACGTGCAGCGCCGTGCCGAGGGAGGCATGCGCCGTGTCGATGTGCGCCATGGCGAGCGACTTCATCAGGTGCCGGCTGAACGCCGTGGACGTGACGACGCCGACATCACGGCCGGGCGACGTGCCGAAGCATGGCGTGCTGGTCGCCGACCAGCTCTACGCGCCGAACCATCAGCACTTCTTCAACATGCGGCTCGACTTCGACATCGACGGCACCGACA
Organism: Planctomycetia bacterium; assembly: GCA_014192425.1. Lineage (NCBI taxonomy): Bacteria > Pseudomonadati > Planctomycetota > Planctomycetia > Planctomycetia bacterium. Next base: position 119,214 of record BJHK01000003.1, read on the forward strand.
ACACAGTGCAGCAAGTGGACGTCGTAGCCGACGAGCCGGGAGGGGGCAACGCCTTCGGTAACGCCTTCCACGCCCGGGCCACGTCGCTCACGCACGAGGCCGAGGCGCGGGCGAACCTCTGCCTGGAGACGGCCCGGACGTGGAAGATCGCCAACCCGGGGCGGCGCAACGCACTGGGGCAGCCGGTCGGCTACCGCTTCCTGCCCGGAGACAATTCCGTTCCCTTCGCATCCGCCGAGGCCTGGTGGCGCAAGCGGGCCCGGTTCGTCGATCATCACGTCTGGGTCACGCCATTCACGAGCGACGAGCGGTTCGCCGGCGGCGACGGCCTCGCCCGCTGGACGGCGGCCGACCGGCCCATCGAATCGATCGACGTGGGCTTCTGGTACACCTTCGGGCACACGCACCTGCCCGGTCCGGAGGATTACCCGTTCATGCCGGCGGCCTCCATCGGGTTTCTGCTCAAGCCATCCGGGTTTGTCACCCTCAATCCCGCCAACGACCTGCCCCCGTCAGGGAAGCAGGCGGCTGCTGGCGCGTGCTGCCACTGACGCCGGCTCAGCCCGGAGGAGCGAACGATCGTGTGCCCCACGTGTTGGTTGACGAGCTGGGTGACGCGGCTCGGCTGCGGCGGGCTGGTGGCGATCATCGGCCGCTCCGCGGCGCCGGCCCTGGCCCGGCCGGCGGGCGACGAGTCCGTCAGCGCCTGCCTTCCAGATGGAGCAGCACCAGGGCCAGGTCGGCAGGCGTGATCCCGCTCACCCGCCCCGCCTGCCCGAGCGTCCGCGGCCGGATGCGCTCCAGCTGCTCGCGGGCCTCGGCCCGCAGGTGCCGGACGCCGGCGAAGTCGAAGCCGTCCGGAATCGGCCGCTCCGCGTGCCGGCGCTGCCGCTCGATCCGCTCCCGCTCCAGCGCCAGGTAGCCGGCGTAGCGGATGTCGTTCTCGATCTGCACGGCCACGTCCCGGGCAACGGTCGAAAGTTCCGGCGCGGCGGCGACCACCTGCTCCCAGCCGACCTCGGGCCGCTTGAGCAGATCGGCGAGTGTCACGCCCCCCTGGCGCCGGGCGGCAAGGATCACGAGGGCGCCGTCGATCGCGGCGTTCTTGGCCGCCAGCCGGTCGGCGCGGTCGGCCGCGGCCAGCCCCAGCCGCGCGGCCGCGGGCGTGAGCCGGCGGTCGGCGTTGTCGTGCCGCAGCGCCAGCCTGTGCTCGGCCCGGCTCGTGAACATCCGGTAGGGCTCGTCCACGCCGCGGGTCACGAGGTCGTCGACGAGGACGCCGATGTACGACTCCTGGCGGTCGAGCAGGAGCGGCTCGCGACCGGCCACGGCGAGCGCCGCGTTCGCCCCCGCCACGAGCCCCTGGGCGGCCGCCTCCTCGTAGCCCGTCGTGCCGTTGACCTGCCCGGCGAAAAACAGGCCGCCGACCCGCTTGCTCTCCAGCGTCGCCGTGAGCTGCTCGGGGGGGCAGTAGTCGTACTCGACCGCGTAGCCGTACCGCATGATCACGGCCTTCTCCAGGCCGGGCACGAGCCGGATCATCTCGTCCTGCACGTCCCGGGGCAGGCTCGTCGAGATGCCGTTGACGTAGATCTCGTGCGTCCGGCGGCCCTCGGGCTCGAGGAACAGTTGGTGGGTCTCGCGGTCGGCGAACCGCACGACCTTGTCCTCGATGCTCGGACAGTACCGCGGGCCGCGCGAGGCGATCTGGCCGGTGAACATCGGCGCCCGGTGGAGGTTGGCCCGGATCAGGTCGTGGATCGCGGGGCTCGTCCGCGTGATCCAGCAGACCATCTGCTCGCGGTCGATGCGGTCGGTGAGAAAGGAGAACGGCTGCGGCTCGGGGTCACCGGGCTGGACGTCGAGCCGGGAGAAGTCGATCGACCGGGCCGACAGCCGGCAGGGCGTGCCGGTCTTGAAGCGGTCGATCGTGAAGCCGAGCCGGTCGAGGGCCCGGCTCACGCCCGCCGTCGTCCCCTCCCCCGCCCGGCCGCCGGCCGTCGTCGCCTCGCCGACGTGCATCACGGCCTGGAGGAATGTCCCCGTCGTGAGGACGACGGCGCGGGCCCGGTAGTCGGCTTCGCCGCGGACGCGGACGCCGACGACCCGCGCGGCCGCACCACCCGGCGCCGGCTCGACGAGCAGGTCCTCGACCGTCTCCTGCCGGAGGTCGAGGTTTGCCGTCTCCTCGACGAGCCGCTTCACCTCCCCCTGGTAGAGCTTCTTGTCGGCCTGGGCCCGGGGACCGTGCATCGCCGGCCCCTTGGAGCGGTTGAGGACGCGGAACTGGATGCCGGTAGCGTCGATCGCCCGGGCCATCACGCCGCCGAGGGCATCGACCTCGCGGACGAGCTGTGCCTTGCCGACGCCGCCGATGGCCGGATTGCAGCTCATCTGGCCGACGGTGTCGCAGTTGCTGGTCAGCAGCGCCGTGCGGCAGCCGAGCCGGGCCGCGGCGCAGGCCGCCTCCACGCCGGCATGGCCGGCGCCGATCACGACGACGTCGTAGTCGTACCGCGAGGGCATGGATGAAGTGTGGGGACGATCAGCGGCTGCCGCGACCCGCGGGCCGAGGAGACCCTGATTGAACCATGACCGGGCGACCGCGGAAAGCGGGAGGCGATCCCGGCGCCGCCGGCGCGAACCGTCGGCGCGGATCCGCCGGACGGCCGGATTCGCCCTGTCAGGCGAGGATGCCTTTCACGAGCTGGCCGTGCACGTCGGTGAGCCGGTAGTCGCGGCCCTGGAAGCGGTAGGTGAGCTTCGTGTGGTCGAAGCCGAGGAGATGCAGGAGCGTGGCGTTCAAATCGTGCACGTGCACGGGATCCTCGACCACGTTGAACCCGAAGTCGTCGGTCGTGCCGTGCACGTGTCCGGCCTTGATGCCGCCGCCGGCCAGCCACATCGTGAAGGCGCGGTTGTGGTGATCGCGGCCGTCGCTGCCCCCCTGCACCATCGGTGTGCGGCCGAATTCGCCCCCCCAGATCACGATCGTGTCGTCCAACAGGCCCCGATCCTTCAGATCCATCACCAGCGCCGCCGACGCCTGCTCGGTGTCGGCGCAGTTCTTCTTGATGCCCTTGGTGAGATCGCCGTGCTGGTCCCAGGCCTCGTGAAAGAGCTGCACGAACCGCACGCCCCGTTCCAGCAGCCGCCGCGCCAGCAGGCAGTTGCGGGCATAGCCCGACTGCTTCGGGTCCTTGATGCCGTAGCGCGAGAGTGTCTCCGGCGATTCGTCGGCGAGGTTCATGAGCTCGGGGGCGCTCGCCTGCAGCCTGTAGGCCATCTCGTAGGCCTGGATGCGGGCCGCCGTCTCCGGATCGCCGAACCTGCCCGCCGCCAGCTCGTTGAGGCGGCCGAGCGAGTCGAGCGATTCCCGCTGGGCCTGCCGGTCGATCCCCTTCGGATTCGACAGATAGAGCACGGGGTCGCCGCTCCCCCGCAGTGGTATGCCGCCGTAGGAACTCGGCAGGAAGCCCGAGCCGTAATTGCTCGCGCCGCCGCTCGTGCCCTTCGCGCTGGTTAGCACGACGAAGCCGGGCAGGTCTTCCGCCTCGCTGCCGAGGCCGTACAGCGTCCAGGCCCCGAAACTCGGCCGGCCAAACTGTTGCGAGCCCGAGTTCATCAGGATCTGCGCCGGGGCATGGTTCACGGCGTCGGTCTGCATCGAGCGGACGAGGCAGATCTCGTCGGCGATCCGGCCGATGTGGGGCACCAGTTCGCTCATCTCGATGCCGGCCTTGCCGTAGGTCTGAAACTTGAACTTCGGTCCGAGGAGCGCCGAATTCGGATTGATGAACGCCGCCCGGTAGCCCTCGAGCAGGTTGCCCGGGGGCAGCGTGCCGTCGCGTTTGGCGAGCTCCGGTTTCCAGTCGAAGAGTTCGAGGTGGCTCGGGGCGCCGGCCTGGAACATGTAGACCACCCGCTTCGCCTTCGGGGCGTAGTGCGGCGGCTTCACGGCCAGGGGCGAGGGGGGGGCGGTGGCCGCGGCCGCTGCACGCGCCGCGAGGGCCCCGGCGGCGATGCCCGCCAGCCCGACGCCGCAGTCGCCGAAGAACCAGCGGCGCGAGAGCAGGCGGGCCCGGGCGGCGGGGATGTCGTGATCGATTGTCATGGGGCACCTCGTTCCGGGCGTTCGTGGGGTCCTTCGCAGCGCCCTCCGGGTTGCACCGGGGGGCGCAGCGGACTCGAGTCTTCAGTTCTTCATGACGGTTTCGTCGAGGTTCAAGAGCACTCGTGCGACGAGTGTCCAGGCGGCGGCGTCCTGCGGCGTCGTGCCGGCGGGAAGTTCCGGGAGTTTGTCGGCGTCGCCGGCGGCGATCGACCGGGCGTCGAGCCAGCCTGCGGCGAGCCGCGTGCGCTGCGCGGCCAGGAACGCGAGCAGTTCCCGCTTCTCGTCGGCCGTGGGCGGCCGCGACGTGCAGAGGAGGAAGGCCCGCTCGACCCTGGCTGCATCGTCGCCGCCCGCCTCCTTCAGCGTGCGGAGGGCGAGGCCCTGCGCCGCCTCCATGAAAATCGGCTCGTTCAAGCCCGTGAGCGCGGCCAGCGGCGTGTTGCTCCGCAGCCGGCGGGCACAGGAGAGGTCCCCCGTGGGGGCGTCAAAACTGCCGAGCGCCGGATCGGGCATCGACCGGCGCCGGAACGTGTACAGCGACCGGCGGTAGCGGTCGGCGTCCTTGGCCTCCGGCCAGTCGATCCGCGTGTAATTGAATTCGAGCACGTTCTTCGGCACCGGCGGATAGACGCTCGGCCCGCCCAGCTTCTCCGTGAGCAGGCCCGACACCGCGAGCACGACGTCGCGAACCACCTCCGCATCGGGGCGAAATCGCGGACCGCGGGCCAGTAGCCGGTTGTTCGGATCGCGGCCGCGCGACTCGGCCGCAACCGCCGACGACTGGCGATAGGTGTCGCTCATCACGATCCGCCGGATCGCCTGCTTCTGGCTCCAGCCCTGCTCCATGAAATCGACGGCCAGCCAGTCGAGCAGGTCGCGATACTCGGGCAGGGGCGACCGCGTGCCGAAATCGTCGGGCGTCTCCACGAGGCCGGCCCCGAAGAGCGTCTGCCAGATCCGGTTCACCGCCACGCGGGCCGAGAGGGGCGAGCGGGGATCGACGAGCCATTTCGCGAAGGCGAGCCGCGGCGGGTCGTCCGCGTGGGCGAGCGGGTGCAGGCCGGCCGGCACGTGCGGCTTCACCTCGTGCTTCGGCTGGTTCCACGTGCCGCGGTCGAGCAGGTATGTCGGCCGATGCTGGGCGACCGAACGTGACGCCGCGTGCATCACCGTCGTGGCTGCCTGCGGAGCCTTCGCCCACGCGGCCGCGATCCTCGCGTTGAGTGCCGCCGCCTCGGGAACCGTCTTCCGCCAGGCGGCGAAGATCGCGGCACGATCGGCGTCGCTCCGCTCGGCAGCCGGCTTCCGCGCGGCGAGAAGCGCGGCATGATCGATCGGCGGCGCCGCGGGCGCGGCGTCCTGCGTGAGGCTGAACCGGCAGCAGCCGAGCATCGCGACCGCGTGATGCCCGATTTTCCCCTTGGACCAGCGCACGGCGATTCGCAGCCAGGTGCCTGCCGGCAGGTCAAGCGGCTTCTCGAACTGCACGACGGCCGCCGACGGCTGGTGCCGAATCAGATGGCCGCGATCCGAACTCCATGCCGACAGCTCATCGTCGTCGATCATGTTGGCCACGGGGCCCAGCGACACTTCCGCCGGCGTGCCTTTCTTCCCGTCATGGTCCTTGTCTTTGTCTGGGCCGTCGGTCTTCTTGGCGTCGTCGCCGGGCCGCGGCTGCATCTGTTCCGCCGCCGAGAAGTCGGCCGTGGCATGCACGAGCTTCAGGTCCGCCCATGCCTCGTCCCCGGGCTTCTTCACCTGGACCCGCATCCGGCCGATCGCCCAGGCGCCATCCCGGCCGGGGCCCTGCATGAACAGGTCGCCGTCGGTGAGAGCTTCGATCTGCAGGCCCGTCGCGCCGGCGAGGTCGGGCTCGCTCTCGAAGAACAGCTCGTCGTCGCGGTGGCCGATCATGAGGATCGAGCCGTCGGACCGCTGGGCGGGATGCGTGAGCAGGGCGACGCTGTGCATCTCCTTCATCTGGATGGTCTTCCAGGCCGGCGCCTTCGCCACCACGTCGGCCGCCCAGGCCTCCATCGCTGCCCGCCAGTCGGGCCGCTGGCGGCGGATTTCCTGCTCGGCTGCGGTGATTTTCGCCCGCATCGCCGCGAGGTCCTCCACTTGCTCGGGTGTGTGGACATCCGAGCGGGACTCGTGGGTGTCGTTGAGGAACGCGAACATTCCGTAGTATTCGTCGTGCGTCAGCGGATCGAACTTGTGCGAATGGCACTGGGCGCACTGGGTCGTGAGGCCGAGCACCGCCTTGCCGACGCAGTCGATCCGGTCGAACATCTCGACCATTCGGAACTCCTCGGGGATGATCGCCCCTTCCTCGTTGAGCATGCTGTTGCGCAGGAAGCCGGTGGCGACGACCTGATCCTGCGTGGCGTTCGGCAAAAGGTCGCCGGCGATCTGCTCGATCACGAACTGATCGAAGGGCAGATCGCGATTGAAGGCGGCGACCACCCAGTCGCGCCAGGCCCACATCTCGCGAGGCATGTCTTTCTCGTAGCCGTTCGAGTCGGCATAGCGGGCGAGGTCGAGCCAGTGGCGGGCCCACTTCTCGCCGTACCGCGGACTGGCGAGAAGTTTTTCGACCGTTTTCCCGTAGCCGTCGCGGTTAAACGCGGCGAGGTCTTCGGGCGACGGCGGCAGGCCGACCAGGTCCAGATACAGCCGCCGGCAGAGCGTGGCCGAGCCGGCCGCCGGTGCGGGCTGCACCTGCTTCTTCGCCAGGTGGTCGCGCACGAAGGCGTCGATAGGCGTGGCGGCTCCGGCCACGGCGGGCACGACGGCCTGCTTCGGCGCCACGAACGACCAGTGCGGAGCGTAGCCGGCCCCGGCCGCGATCCACGCTTCGAGGAGCCGGATCTGCCCGGGCGCGAGCGGCTTCTTCTCGTGCGGCGGCGGCATGATCACGTCGGGATCGGTGGACCGGATACGGGCCACGATCTCGCTGGCGTCGGGCTGGCCCGGCACGATCGCCGGCCGCCCGGAGTCGCCACCGTCGAGGGCGTTCTGGCGGATGTCGAGCCGCAGCCCCCCCTGCCGGGTCGATTCGTCGATCCCGTGGCAGTGGGCGCAGTGTTCGGCGAGGAGCGGCTGGATATCCCGCTGGAAATCGGGATCGGCGGCGCGGGCCGGGGCGGCGGCAACGAGGATGCCGATCATCGCGGCGACGGCGTGGGCTGCAGGGCTCTTGGGCGCAAGCATGACGCGAAGCTCGGCATGGTCACCATCGGCAGAAGCCGGAGAACCGACACCTTAAAGATAGCATCCACAACAGCCTCCACCACCACGACGAACGCGGCCTCGACCGGCTTTCCCGTCGGCTGGACCCCCGGCAGCATCCAATCGATCTCGGTCGTGTGGGTGAACGAGATCACCATGTCCTCCACGATCTGGCTGTCGCCCACGGTCCAGGAAACGGCCGTCATCTTCACGTCGGGCGGATCGAACCTGCCCGGCGGCGGTGTCGATCGTCATGCCGGCCGACGACGCGAACGTGGGGACGACGGTCCCTTGCCGATCACCAACCCCGGCGCCAGATCCTGCGGGAAGCCCGGTTGAGCGGGGCCTGGACCGCGGGCCGCGCACGATAAACGGGCGCGAAAGAGGCGGGGACAACCGGATTGACTCCGTACACCGGCCGGACTCCGTACACCGGCCGGACCACCACGGGATACCCGAATCGGGCCGGTGCGAAGCCGCCGTAGAAGCCCGCATTCCCAAAGCCATACGGGGAAAAACCGCTGCCATAGAAGCCCGGGCCGCCGAAGCCGACGCCGCCGAACCACACGCCCTGGGCCTGTGCTGGCCGGGCAACCGCGAGCAATCCACAGAGCACGCCAAGGGCAAGCACTCGCCGCATCATGCCGAAAGCCTCCATGAGAGCGGGCTGATCCAGATCCAGCCCGGCTCCAGGACAGTACACGACGCCCGCAAAAAATGCGCGTGTTCGGCGCGGGGGCGGTGAGCTGGGAACCTTTCCAGGGGAATCGTGGCCTGAGGGGAGTCGTGGCGATCTCCTCGACCGGGCCGTCGGACTCCCGCCCCGGGCCATCCGTTGCCGGCCCTGCGGCGAGCGTTCCGGCAATGAATCTCCCGTCGTGGAGATCGAGGACGGCCGCCACCGGATCTACGCGCCTCCGGCGTGCGTCGCTCGCAGATCGGCACGATGCATCCTCTGCCTGGTCATCAATCGAAGGTCGACCAACGGCGACAGCAGTCGGAGCGTCGTCATTGTCGACGGATCATGGCACCGCTGCCAGCAGCGGCAGCCGCTTGCGGCTGGAGACGACCACGCCGCCCGGCTTCTCGACGGTGATCGCGAATGCCGTGGCCCGGCTCACCCGGAGCCGCGGGTCGATCCTGACGACGACATCGCCGCCGGCCGCCGGCACATCGAACACGCCGCCATCCACGGGATAGGCCTCGTCACGCTCCGCATCGAAGATCCAGAGCTGATACTGAGCGACGGTCGGATCGTTGGCTGCCAGGCCCCGAAACCGCATGTAGCCCTGCTGGCGTGCGGCACTCCAGACGACGTCGCCCAGGCCGCCCACCGATTCCAGGTCAGCCGCGCCGGCGACGATCGCCGGATCGTCACCCGCCCTTTTCCAAGCGACCGTCAGCGCCGCGGAATCCTCGGCCAGCAGCTTGCCGCGCAGTTCCGCCAGCACCGGCGGCTTCCCGGCGCCGCGCGGCGGTGCCGCGATCCGCGACGCCCCGCTCCACTGCCAGGCGAGCACACCGGCGAGACAGGCCGCCGTCCACCAACCGGCCGCCGCGAGCCCAGACCGACCGGCGGACTGGCCGCCCGGAGACTTCGGCGCCGGCCCGGCCTCGACGGCGATGACCCGCGGCAGGTGGGCCGGCGCCGCGCGGCTGATTCGCCCGGCAAGCTCGTCCGGCAGGCCCGGGAGCGGGCTGCCGGCGCGGCGGACCAGCGCCAGTTCCACCGCCGCAGCGGCGAACTCCCAGTCGCTCGGGGCGCTTCCGGGGGCCGCTGCCCAGGGGGCATCGTCGTGTTCGTTGTCGAAGCCGCTCATCGCGTGCTCCTTTCCGTGGTCGCCCGCCCGTGGCCGGCTGCTTCGAAGGCATCCCGTCGGCGACCGGCCAGCGTGCGCCGCAGGCTGTCGAGTCCGCGTCGAATGTGCGACTTGACCGTGCCCAGAGGGACGCCCGTCTGTTCGGCGATCGCCGCATGCGAGAGGTCGTCGTAAATCGAAAGCCGAAGCACCTGCTGCTCGGCGGGGTTGAGCCGCTGGAGATGCTCGTCGGCGATCCGGGCCTCTTCGCCCAGTTCGAGCCGTCGGCCCACCGTCTCCAAGCCCGCGACATCGACCACAGCGGACGCGCCCGCTTCGTCAATCGAGGCTGTCTGCCGCTGCACAGACCGCTGGCGGAGCCTGTCGATGACGCGTCTTCTGGCGATCATCGCCACGAACGTGATCTCCTCGGCCAGCAGCGGGTCGAACCGGTCCGCCGACCTCCATACATCGACGAAAATCTCCTGCACGACATCCTCGGCATCCTCCCGGCTCGCCAGCCGACGCCGCGCGAGCGACCAAATCAGTCCGCCATACCGGGAGATGCACTCTGGCACGGCCGACTGGTCTCCGTCGGCGATCCTCCTGAGGAGTGAGTCTTCCAAGGCGCGCCTCTGCGTATCCGGTGTCGTGCTGCCGCCGTTCGCCATGCCGGCCCGCCGCCAGCGGCAGGCCGGCTTCATCGTAGTCTGGGGAGCGTACGCGAGCCGGCAGCGGGGCAGGCCCATGCCCACCCCGCCGGCCGGCCGCCGACCTGCGGGCCGTCGACTACTTGCCCGCGGGGGGCAGGATCACCGCGTCGATGACATGGATCACGCCGTTGCTCGTCTCGATGTCGGTCTTCACGACCTTGGCGTTGTCGATCATCACCGCACCGTCGACCACCTTGACCTTGGCCTTGGATCCCTGCACCGTCGGCGCCTCGGTGAGCTTGACGACGTCGGCCGCCATCACCTTGCCCGGGACCACGTGGTAGGTGAGCACGGCGACGAGTTTCTCCTTGTTCTCCGGCTTGAGCAGCGTCTCGACCGTGCCTGCGGGGAGCTTGGCGAAGGCCTCGTCGGTGGGGGCGAAGACCGTGAACGGACCCTGGCCCTTGAGGGTTTCGACCAGGCCGGCTGCCTGCACCGCCGCCACGAGCGTCTTGAAGCTGCCGGCGCCGACGGCAGTATCGACGATGTCCTTGCGGTCGGCGTTGAACGCCACCGTCTGCACGCGGACCTTCGTGTGGGCCTTCGTGTGGGCCTGGGCTTGAGCCTTCTGCGCGGCGGCCAGTGGGCATTCGTCGGCGACGGCCGACGCCACCATGGGCAGGACGAGGGCGGCCGCGAGGGAGAGCCGGAGGGATGAGCAACGCATGAGGATTCCCTTTCAGGAGAGGTGAACACGAGCCAGTCGATGCCACATGGCCCCGACCTGGTGGGCATTCGTTGCCGCCACGCAATCGGATGCAAGAAAATTCCTCCGCTCCCTGACACCGATGGTCGGCGGCACCCCGCCCGAAGGACAGCCCGGCCAAGGGCACGTGCGCAACCAGTCATCCGCGGCCTGTGCGCCGGCGGTCGGCGACAGCAGAGCCTGGCCGCGATGCAGGCCTTGCGGTGCATCACGCCCGCGCCGGGCCGAAACCCGCGACAAGCACGTCAGGCGGCGATGCGGGCCGGGGCATCGCCGCCGGCAGCGGCCGGCGACGGCAGGTCGAAGAGGGCGAAGAGTTCCCCGACCGTGAGCCCGCTGGCCACCGGCGCGCCCGCCTGGGAGAGGATCATCTCCGACAGGTCGCGCTTCTGTCGCAGCACCTCGTCGATCCGCTCCTCGATCGTGCCCGCGGCCAGGAACCGTGTCACCGTCACCGCACCCGCGGCCCCGATGCGGTGGGCCCGGTTCACCGCCTGGTCCTCGATCGCCGGGTTCCACCAGCGGTCGAAGAGAAAGACGTACTGTGAGAACTGCAGGTTCAGCCCCACCGCCCCCGCGCCGTACGAGAGCAGGAGCACCGAGTGCCGCGGGTCGGTGCGGAACCGCCGGATCGTCTCGTCGCGGGCGGCGGTCGGCATGCCGCCGTGATACTCGAGGGCGCCGAACCGCTCCAGCCCCTGCCGGAGCCGGCCCAGCGTCTGCACCCACTGGCTGAAGACCAGCGCCTTGCGGCCGCTGGCCTGGACCTCCTCCAGCTCGGCTGCGAGTCGCTCGAACTTGGCGCTCTCGCCGGTGGCCGTGTCGAAGTTGCAGATCTGCTTGAGGCGGAGGACGAGTTCGAAGACGTGGCGGATCGTCGCCTCGCGGCCCATGTCGGAGAGCCGCAGCACGCCGTCCTCCTCGGCGCGGCGGTAGGTCTCGCGCTGCGCGGCGCCGAGCTCGATTCGGCAGTCGCGATTGAGCCGCGGCGGCATGTCGGTGAGCACCCGGTCCTTCGTCCGGCGCAGGATGTGGTCGGCAACCGCGGCGCCGAGCGCCCGGGGCGTCATCCGCTCGTTGACGTGCCCCGGGGCCACGAACTCGAAGATTCCCACGAGGTCGTCGGCGCTGTTTTCGACCGGTGTGCCGGTGAGGGCCCAGCTGCGCCGCCGCACGACCGCCCGCACCGCCTGATTCGTCTGGCTCGACCTGTTCTTGATTCGCTGGGCCTCGTCGAGGACCACGAGATCGAACGCCAGCCCGGCCTCGCGAACGACGTCGCGGTCACGGACGAGGACCTCGTAGTTGGCGAGCTTCACCGGCACGTCGGGGAGCGTCCACTGCCAGCGCCGCCGGTCGGGGTCCCCTTCGATCACCGCCACCGTCAGTTCCGGCGCCCAGTCGGCGAGCTCGCGGGCCCAGTTGGAGACCAGCCCCTTGGGGCAGACCACGAGCACGCTCCGTGCCTCGCCCGACCGCACCAGGAGCCGCAGCGACGAGATCGCCTGCATCGACTTGCCGAGCCCCATTTCGTCGGCGAGCACCGCCGCGTGCCGGGGGACGAGGTAGGCGATGCCGTCGAGCTGGAAGGGAAACGGCTCGCGCGGAAAGGCCAGCCGGGCCGAGGAAAGAATCGTCTCCAGATCGGGCTGGAGGAGGTAGAAGAACCGCTCCTCGAGCTTGACGACGTCCCCCGGGGGCGCGATTCGCGTCCGCTTGCCCGCCGGCCTTGTGCCGCCGCCCGGCCTTGTGCCGCCGCCCGGGCAGGCGACGCGGCCGGGGGACGTCGCGGCAACCGGCGCCGCGAAGCGGAAGCTGCGTACGGCCGGCGCCGCGTCGAGCAGCGGCAGGCGGTGGGCTGTCGGAAGCGGCGCGGCGAGCGGCAGCCGCAGCGGCACGGGCGCGGCGATCCGCACGACGCCGGGCGGCGCGAGACCGACCGCGGGAAGGACGAGTTCCGCTCCGCTGATCGACCACATCGGAGGTGCAGGGTGTGGCTGGTCGGCCGGCATCACGGTGCGCTCCTCACCGACCGCCGTGCCGCTGCGCCTCGTCGATCGCCGCCCGGATCCGCTCGAACGGCTCGCGAAGATCGACGGCCGCCCCGAGTCCAGCCAGCTGCTCGCGGATCTCCTCAGCGCGGGCCGCGTCGCTGGCATGGGGCCGGACGTGCGCCGCCCCGACCGCGAAGCGTCCCGCCGGCTCCCCTTCCGCGTCGCCGACGAGCGCCACGGGGAGCGGGGTGTGCGGCCGCACCTCGAGCATCGACTCCAGGTCGGTGAGGACGAGGGTCGGCGTGATCGTCCCCTCGGCGAGGAGCGTGGCGCCGATCTGCCGGCCGTGCAGGTGGCCGTGGAGCGTGGGGCCGTAGAGGATCTGCTGGGCCCGCGACACCTTGACGGGCGTCGTGCAGTGGAACTCCAGCGGTCGGCCGAGGCCGTCCACGAGCAGGTAACCGCCGAACAGGCCGTGTGCCGGCGCATCGACGGCCGTGAGGAAGCCGAACGCCACGCCGTCCTGCCGGGCTCCGCCCTGGTTCTGCATGCCGGTTCCGTGCTCCGCCCGCCTGCGGCCCGCTTCCCTGCGGCCCTACCGACGCGTAGGCAGGCATCGGCCCCGTCGCCGCCGGCACTTGAATGCGGCCCGCCCCGGCTGCCGGCCGCACAACGGCGGCACCCGCCCCGGCAAACCGTGCCGGTTGTGCCGGGCGGAGGAGTTGCGGCGGCCGAGCCGACCGCCCGCTCGGGCCCGCGTGGGCACCGCCGCGTGGCACATCAGGCCCCGCCGGCCTAAGATTTCTCAGCCCGCTGGTCGGTCTGTCCGGGCCGCACACGGGACCCCTTGCAAGCAGCGCCGATGTCTCAACTCCCGCCGGTCTACACCCAGCTCGACATCTCCGCCGGCACCATCGGCCCCGCCGCGGCGGGCGCGACGCCAGACCTCGCGGAAACGAACCGGCTCCTCCGCGACCTCGTCACCCTCCAGCATCGCTCCTGCGAACTGCTCGTCGAACTTCTCAACCAGGTCTCCCTCCAGCAGCGGCAGCGGATGGCGGAACTGAAGGCCTGGAAGGAGGCCAATCCGGAACTGTCCGCGGCCTGCCGCCGGGCGGCCGAGTCGCTTGGCGGCGTGCACACCGAGTTTCTCGGGAGCATCGCCCGCGATGCCGCCGACAACGCCGACGACTTCGCCGACAGCGACTACGCACTCGGCGAGTTCGTCGATCGCTACGGCCCGCGGCTGGCCCACTTCAACGGCATCATGCAGCTGCTCGCCCAGCTCGGTGCCCCGCTGCCGCAGCCGGACACCCCGGCCGGCGGCTGACCGGACCAGACCCGTCATTTCATTCCCCCGGGATCCGTTCCACGCATGGCAACCACGACCGCCTCTTCCCCCGCCTTCGAGGTCGCCGGCGCGGCGGCCACGGCCGTAGCCCGCGCCGCGCTCGACGCCCACACGGTCGAGACGATCGGCTGGCACTTCCACGAGTCGACCGGCTGCCCATTCTGGCTCGAGTATGCGAAGTCGCTCCCCTTCGACCCGCTCACGGCGGTGAAGTGCTACGACGACCTGAAGAAGTTCCCCCCGTTCGAGGACGAGTGGCTGCGCGGCGGCCCCGTCCGGCGCTGGGTGCCGAAGGGGCTCGCCGACCAGCCGGTCTACGTGTTCGAGACCGGGGGCACGACCGGCGTCCCCAAGTCGCGGGTCAACTGCCGCGACTTCCGCACCGATTACGAGATGTTCAGCGACACGCTGCCCGAGGAGCATTTTCCGCGCGGGGCCAACTGGCTGATGCTCGGCCCCTCCGGACCACGCCGACTGCGGCTCTCGATCGAGCATCTCGCCCAGCATCGCGGCGGCATCTGCTTCTGCGTCGACCTCGATCCGCGCTGGGTGATCAAGCTCATCCAGAAGGGCTGGATGGAGCACCTCGAGGCCTACAAGCAGCACTGCATCGACCAGGCGATCACGATCCTCGAGGCCGGGCACGACGTCCGCTGCATGTTCACCACGCCGAAGCTCCTCGAGGCCCTCGCCATCGCCCTCGAGAAGCGCGGCACGACGATCCGCAGGATGGGGATCACCGGCATCTTCTCCGGCGGCACCGAGTTCACGCCGCAGTGGACCCGGTTCGCGGTCGAGGAACTCCTCGACGGCGCCTACATGACGCCGACCTACGGCAACACGCTGATGGGCCTGGCCGCCTCGCGACCGGTGACGCCTGCCGACGGCTACACGATCGCCTACTACGCCCCGCAGCCGCGGGCCGTGATCGAGGTCGTCGACTTCGACGACCGGGACCAGGTCGTGCCCTACGGCGGCACCGGCCGCGTCCGGCTGACGACGCTCACGAAGGAGACCTTCATCCCCGGGTTTCTCGAGCGCGACGAGGGGGAGCGCGAGCGGCCCTGCGTGCCGTATCCGTGGGACGGCATCAGCGGCGTCCGCCCGTTCCGTGAACTCGCCGCCACCACCACCGTTGGAGTCTATTGACGGGAGCCACGGCCCGATCCGTCGGGGCCTAGCACCGGCGGCTGCTCACGGCGGGCTGTGGATCGCGACGATCGCCACCGCGGCACCGGCTTGTCCTCAACGACACGAACACCACCCCCGCGCCTCGAACACACGAACTGGAAGCCTTCCCATGCACCTCCCCGCCTGGCGGTTTGGAAAACCCTACGAGTCGCTGGAGCGCGAGACGCTCGTCCACTTCCTCACGGGCGAGCCGGTCGCCGAGGTCAGCCAGGTCGGCGGTGCGATCGTGGGCCGCGACCTGCAGAAGGCGGCCCGGGCCCGCGCGGCCCTGCTCGCCATCGATCCCGAGGAGATCGTCGAGCGGCTGCAGACGGCGGGCAACCTGTACGCCAACGGCACGGTCGAGGTCGGCGGCGAGCCGCAGTCGCCCGAGCGGTTCGTCGCCTGCCAGTCGGCCACGACCGGCCTGCCGGAGAGCCTCTGCCGGGCGAACATGCAGAAGAACATGTTCGTGCTCTCGAACATGGACCGGATCCTCGACGCCCTGTCCCGCGGCCTCGACACGCGGATCCTCTGGCGGGGCTACGGCGACGAGCAGCGCGGGGTGACGGTCAGTTACCAGGCGCAGGCGCCGGTGCTCGGCCTCGTCCTGCCGTCCAACTCGCCCGGCGTCCACACCCTCTGGCTGCCGGTGATCGCCCTCGGCGTCGGCCTGGTGATGAAGCCCGGCAGCCAGGAGCCGTGGACGCCGTACCGGATGGCGGCGGCGATGATCGAGGCCGGGATTCCGCCCGAGGCGATCGGCCTCTATCCCGGTGCCACCGATGTGGGGGCGGGGATCCTCGCCGGCTGCCGGCGCAGCATGATCTTCGGCAGCGCCAAGACCGTCGATCAGTACCGGGGCAACCCGGGCGTGCAGGTTCACGGCCCCGGCTTCTCCAAGATCATCCTCGGCGACGACTGCGTGGACGACTGGGAGCGGCACCTCGACGTGATCTGCGAGAGCGTGGCGGCCAACAGCGGCCGCGGCTGCATCAACGCGTCGGCGGTCTACGCCAGCCGGCACACGCGGGCGATCGCCGAGGCCGTCGCCGCACGCCTCGGCCCGATCGACGTCCGGCCGCCCAGCGACGGCGAGGCGAAGCTCGCCGCGTTCACGATCCCCGGCGCCGCCAAGGCGATCTGGGGGCAGATCGAGGCCGGCCTCAAGGCCCCGGGCGTGACCCATATGACCGCGGCATACGGTGACCGGCTCGTGGAGGGAGAACGGTGCGGCTGGCTGCGTCCCACCGTCGTCCACTGCGCGAGCCCCGCCCCGGAGATCGCCCGGGCGGAGTACATGTTTCCGTTCGTGAGCGTCGTCGAGTGCCAGCAGGAGCGGATGCTGGAGGCGATCGGGCCGACGCTCGTCTGCACGGCGATCAGCGACGACCCCGGCTTCCAGGCGGCGCTCATCGACAGCACCCTCATCGACCGGCTCAACCTCGGCTCCCTGCCGACGACGAAGCTCGACTGGCTGCAGCCGCACGAGGGCAACATCATCGACTTCCTCTACCGGTCGCGGGCCCTGCAGGTCGCGGGTGCCGCCGGCCGGCCCGCGTCCGCCGCGCGGACCGCCGCCCATGCCTGAGCCGCCCCGCGGGTTCGAGTATCGCGCCGCCACGCGGCTCGTCTGCGGACCGGGCACGATCGGTCGGCTCGGCGAATTGGCCCGCGAACTCGGCGCCACCCGGGCCGTGGTGACGAGCGATCCGGGGATCGTGGCGGCCGGGCACACGGCGGCCGGGGTCGCCGCGATGGAGGGGGCAGGCATCGCCGCGACGGTCTTCTCCGCATTCGGCGAGAACCCCACGACCCTGCAGATCGAGGCCGGGGCCGCACTGGCCCGTGAGTTTCGCCCCGACCTGCTCGTGGGACTCGGGGGCGGAAGCTCGATGGACTGCGCCAAGGGGATCAACTTCCTCGTCTCCTGCGGCGGCCGGATGCAGGACTACCACGGCCGCAACCGGGCCACGGGCCCGCTGCTCCCGTCGATCGGCGTGCCGACCACCGCCGGCACGGGGAGCGAGACGCAGTCGTTCGCGCTGGTCACCGATCCAGAGACGGGCATGAAGATGGCCTGCGGCGATCCTCGGGCTGCGTTCCGCATCGCGATTCTCGACGTCGGCCTGACGCTCACGCAGCCCGCTCGGGTGGCGGCGTTGACCGGCATCGACGCCGTCTCGCATGCCGTCGAAAGCCACGTCTGCCGCCTGGCCAACCCCGCCTCGCGGCTCTTCTCCCGCGCGGCCTGGCGGCTGCTGGCCGTGCACCTGCCCCGCGTGTTGGCCGCCGGCGACGACCTCGAGAGCCGCTCCGCGGTGCAGCTCGGCGCCGCCTGGGCCGGGTCGGCGATCGAGCACTCGATGCTCGGCGCGGCGCACGCGCTGGCCAATCCGCTGACTGCCGCCTTCGGCACCGCCCACGGGCAGGCCGTTGGCCTCATGCTCCCGCACGTGGTCCGGTTCAACGCTGTGGACTGCGCCGATCGCTACGCGGAACTCCTCGCCGACATCGGCGTCGTCGTCCCGCCGGCCGCGGCCGGCGCGCAGCTCGCCTCGTTCCTCGCCGACCTGCTCCGGGCCGGTGGCCTCGCGGACACGCTCACCGGCCTCGGCATCGCCCCGCTCGACCCGCAGCCCCTCGCACGCCTCGCCGCGCGGCAGTGGACCGCCGGCTTCAACCCGCGGCCGGTGACGGAGCCCGACCTCGCCTCCCTGTACGAGGCCGCGCGATGATCCGGTGTTCGCTGTTCGTCGCCCTGCTGATCGCCGCCTGCCCGCTGCCGGGCATCCCGGCGGCCGAGCCCGTCGCCGCCGACTTCGACGCCGCCCCCGCCGACGCCTGGCCGCTGGCCCGCGGCTGCCCCGCCGGGACGGGGCGCAGCGTCGCCAGGCTCCGCCTGCCGCTCGCCGAGGGCTGGACGCGCCGGTTCGAGAAGACGTCGTTCGGCGCCGTGCCGATCGTCGCCGCCGGCAGCGTCTACGTTGGCGACCTCGACGGCACGTTCCACGCGCTCGCCGCGGAGAGCGGTGAGACCCGCTGGACGTTTCGGACCGAGGCCGCCGGCTTTCCCTCCAGCGCCGCCTGGACCGACATCGGGCCGCGGCCGCTGGTGATCGTCGGCGACGAGACCGGCGTCGTCCGTGCCCTCGACGCCGCCACGGGTGCACTGGCGTGGGAGTACGAGACGGAGGGGGAAATCTCCGGCGGCCCGACGGTGCTGCGCACGGCCGCGGGCGGCCGCGTACTCGTCGGCTCGCAGGACGCCTCGCTCGCCTGCCTCGACGCGGCGGCCGGCACGGTGCTCTGGAAGCATTCGATCGCCGACCAGATCCGCTGCTCGCCGACGGTCGCCCGGACCGCGGACGGCGACCGGATCTTCATCGCCGGCTGCGACGGGAAGTTGCACGTCATCGACGCGGCCAGCGGCGCGGAGACGGGCAGCGTGCCGATCGACGGGCCCACCGGCACGACGCCGGCGTTGGCCGGCGACCGCGTGTTCTTCGGCACCGAGGGGGGCGGCTTCTTCGCCATCGACGTGCTCAAGCGGGAGGTCGCCTGGCGGAAGCAGGCCGGAGCCGCGGGGCAGTCCTACCGGTCGAGCGCCGCGATCGTCGATGGCCTGGCGATCGTCGGCTCGCGGGCCAAGGCGGTCGAGGCGTTTGCACTCGCCGACGGCGAGCGGAAGTGGCGGCTGCCGACCCGCGGCCGGGTCGATGCCTCGCCGGCCGTCGCCCTGGCGACCGGGCCGGGAGCGGGCATTGCTGCGGCGCGGAACGTCGCGATCGTCGTCGATGCCGCCGGCACGATCCTGGCAATCGACGCGGTCTCGGGAGAGCCAGCGTGGCGGTTCGAGGCGGGCGGCCGGTTCGCCGCCGGGCCCGCCATCGCCGCGGGCCGCGTGTTCATCGCCTCCGAGGATGGCACGATCCTCTGCCTCCGCTCGGCGGAGTGACCGCCGGCAACCCGAGGGTTTGACTGGGACGCCCAGCGGGAGTAGCGTCGCTTGCAAGGCGTTCTCCGTCGGCAACGCATCGTGTCATTCCGGGCCTGACTTCATGAATGCTCCGCACCGCTTCTTCCCCGGCCTCGCCGCTGCCTGCCTCGTCACCCCCGTGGCGGTCTGCTGGGCCGCCGACCCGGCCTCCCCGACGCCGCACCGCGTCAAGCTCGTTCCGTTCCGCATCGAGGCCAGGATCGAGGGTGTCTTCGAGCCGCCCGCGATGGCCGAGGTGCGGCTCGACACCAGGCGTACCGGCCAATTCAGCGTCACGAAGGTGGTGCCGCACGGCACCCGCGTCGGCAAGGGGGACGTGCTCGTCGAGGTCGACACCGAGGCGTTGGACGAGGAGATTGCCGACCAGACGCTCGCCGGACGGCTGGCCGACATCGCCCACGACCTGCTGGAGAAGGAACTGAAGATCGTCGAGAAGGGGACGCCGTTGTGGCTGGAGATGGCCCGCACGACGCGGCGCAGGCTGACCGAGGACCTGGCCCGCTACGAGGACAAGGAGAAGGCGCTGGCCAAGGGCCTCAACGACGTGATCCTGGAGTTCAACGAGTTCTCGCGCGAGAACGCCGAGGAGGAACTCGCCCAGCTCGAGAAGATGTACAAGCAGGATGACCTGACGGAGGAGACGGAGGAGATCGTCCTCAAGCGGGCCAGGTTTGAGGCCAAGATCGCCCGCTTCTTCGCCACCCTCGCCCGCGACCGCCACGAACGCATGGCGACGCTCGACCTGCCGCGCGAACTCGATGCCTTGCGAAAGTCCTCCGCCGTCTCCGCCCTCGACCTGGAGCAGGCCGAGGGCCGGCTGCCGCTCGCCCTGGAACGGCTCCGGCTGAACGTGGAGAAGTCGGCCGCCGACCGGCGCGAATCCGCCCGGAAACTCGCCGCGGCGAAGGCCCTGCGCCGGCTCCTCCCCGTCACCGCGCCGCTCGACGGCACCGTCTACTACGGCCGCTTCCACCAGGGCCGGTGGGTGGACGTCGACAACGCATCGCAGCAACTGCGGCCGGGGGGACAGTTCGACACCCGGCAGGCGCTGCTCACAGTGATCGGGAACGGCAGGCTCGCGGTGCGGGCCAGCGTGCCGGAAAAGGATCTGTCCCGCGTGCCGGCGGCTGCCGAGGCGCGGATCGTGCCCAAGGCCTTTCCCGAGGGGGCGTACCCGGGCCGGGTGCGCAGCGTGTCGGCCGTGCCGGTGTCGACGGGCAAGTTCGAAGCGCTGATCGACCTGCTCGAAGATCAGCCGCGGGTGGTGGCGGGGATGGAGGCCGAGGTCCGCGTCACTGCCGACCAGCGGCCCGATGTGCTGGCGGTGCCGCGTAAGGCCGTGTTCACCGACGAGTTCGACGGCGGCCGGCGCTATGTGCTTGTCGTCACCGGCGCCGGCAAGGAGCCCATGAAACGCGTGGTGACCGTGGGACGGTCGAACGAGGAGCTGACCGAGATCACGGCCGGCCTGTCGGTGGGCGAGGAAATTCTTCTCGAAAAACCCCCGGCCCCGAAGTCCGAGGCAGCACCGGCCAAGCCGGAGGCCGCGAAGCCAGATGCCGCGAAGGCGGAAGCGCCCGCCGCCACACCGGAACCCGCGAAGAACGAACCTGCCAAGACCGAGGCCCAGGCGGCGCCGGCCGCGGAGGCAGGGGCACCGCAGCCTGCCAAGGACGCAGCCGACAAGCCGGCCCCGCCCCAGAAGTGATGGATCACGCCATGGTCGTTCGCGACACGATTCGCGCGGTGCTCGCCGGCGTCGGCCTGGCATGCGCGGGGGCCTGGTTCGTGCTCCCGGCCTGCCTGGCTGCGGAGTCACCGGCGCCCGACGCACCGGCCCGGCCGCTCGCCGAGCAAGGCCCCCGGCCGGAGCCGGTCGCTCCCGTGCCCGCTGCGGAACTCGAGCGGGCGATCGACCGCGGCGTGGCCTTCCTCCTCGACGCCCAGCGGGACGACGGCTCATGGGGCTCGGCCGACAACACGAAGGGGGGCGTCGACATCTACGCCCCCGCCCCGGGCGGCCACCACGCGTTCCGCGCGGCCGTGACGGCGCTCTGCGTGTCGGCCGTCATCGAGGCGGGCCGCGACGACGAGGCCGCCCGCAAGGCGATCGACCGGGGAACCGCCTGGCTCCTCGAACGGCTGCCGAACCTGCGCCGGGCCACCCCCGACGCGCTCTACAACGTCTGGGGCCATGCCTACGGGATCGAGGCCCTGGCCCTCCTCCACCGTCGGCCGGAATGCGACGAGGCCCGGCGCCGGGCGATCGTCGACTGCATCCGCGGCCAGGTCGAGCTGCTCGATCGCTACGAGTCGGTCGATGGCGGCTGGGGCTACTACGACTTCGCCGTCGGCGCCCGCAAGCCGGCGGCCAGCCCGACGACCTTCACCACGGCGACCGTGCTCCTGGCGCTGGCCGATGCCCGCGACCTCGGCGTCGAGGTGCCGGACAAACTCTTCGATCGCGGCCTGGCATCGATCCACCGGCAGACGAAGCCCGACCGCAGCTATCTGTACGGCGAATACCTCAAGTATAAGCCCGGCCATCCGGTCAACCTGCCGGGGGGCAGCGTCGGCCGCTCGCAGGCCTGTCATGCGGCCCTCCGCAGGCTCGGCGACGAGAAGCTCGGCGACGCCGCGATCACGGCCTGGCTGGAGCGGCTCTTCGCCCGCAACGGCTGGCTCGGGCTCGCCCGCAAGAAGCCGATCCCGCATGAGTCGTGGTTCGCGGTCGCCGGCTACTTCTTTTTCTACGGCCACTTCTACGCGGCGGAGTGCATCGAGACGCTGCCCGCAGCCGCCCGGCCGCCGCTCCAGGACCAACTTGCCAGGCTGATCCTCCCGCTTCAGGAGCCGAACGGCTGCTGGTGGGACTATCCCTTCTACGACTACCACACGCAGTACGGCACCGCCTTCGCCGTGCGCACGCTCGTCCGCTGCCGCCGCTAGTATTCGCGCCGTCGCAGCCGACACAGCGTCTGCTCCGCCTTGCCGTCGCCGGGCACAGGGGCTGCTTTCGCGCCGGCGCCGCCGACACGGCGTCGCCGCCGGCTTACGGTCGCCGGGCACAGCCCGGCTCCAGGGGCTGCTTTCGCGCCGTCGCAGCCGACACGGCGTCTGCTCCGCCTTACCGTCGCCGGGCACAGGGGCTGCTTTCGCGCCGGCGCCGCCGACACGGCGTCGCCGCCGGCTTACGGTCGCCGGGCACAGCCCGGCTCCAGGGGCTGCTTTCGCGCCGTCGCAGCCGACACGGCGTCTGCTCCGCCTTGCCGTCGCCGGGCACAGGGGCTGCTTTCGCGCCGGCGCCGCCGACACGGCGTCGCCGCCGGCTTACGGTCGCCGGGCACAGCCCGGCTCCAGGGGCTGCTTTCGCGCCGTCGCAGCCGACACGGCGTCTGCTCCGCCTTACCGTCGCCGGGCTCAGCCCGGCTCCAGTGTCGGGCTCCGCCCGACACGCTGTGCTGTACGACTGCCACAATACCTCTACGAAACGCAGCCGGTGGCCGGCGGAAGGTGAGGAGCGTGAGGCTATCCTGCCTCAGCGACGAACCTTCTGCCGGCCACCGGCGCGTTGGGCGATTGCTGAGCTTCGCGCCAGCGACGCCGACACGGCGTCGCCGCTGGCTTACCGTCGCCGGGCACAGCCCGGCTCCAGGGGCTGCTTTCACGCCGTCGCAGCCGACACGGCGTCTGCTCCGCCTTACCGTCGCCGGGCTCAGCCCGGCTCCAGTGTCGGGCTCCGCCCGACACGCTGTGCTGTACGACTGCCACAATACCTCTACGAAACGCAGCCGGTGGCCGGCGGAAGGTGAGGAGCGTGAGGCTATCCTGCCTCAGCGACGAACCTTCTGCCGGCCACCGGCGCGTTGGGCGATTGCTGAGCTTCGCGCCAGCGACGCCGACACGGCGTCGCCGCTGGCTTACCGTCGCCGGGCACAGCCCGGCTCCAGGGGCTGCTTTCACGCCGTCGCAGCCGACACGGCGTCTGCTCCGCCTTACCGTCGCCGGGCTCAGCCCGGCTCCAGTGTCGGGCTCCGCCCGACACGCTGTGCTGTACGACTGCCACAATACCTCTACGAAACGCAGCCGGTGGCCGGCGGAAGGTGAGGAGCGTGAGGCTATCCTGCCTCAGCGACGAACCTTCTGCCGGCCACCGGCGCGTTGGGCGATTGCTGAGCTTCGCGCCGCAATGGAGCCCATGCACATGGACACCACGGCCCTGGCGGCGGCATACTCCCACCACCCCTCCATGCCCTGGTTTCAGTACGAAGTCCGGCTCGCCCCCCGACCCCGCGGTTTCCATCTCATCACCGCGGAGGTCGCGGCCGCCCTGCGCGACATCGAGCCGGTCCGCATCGGCCTGCTCCACGTTTTCATCCTGCACACTTCGGCCAGCCTGTCCATCAATGAGAACGCCGACCCCGACGTGCCGCGCGACCTGGAAACGGCGTGCAACGCGATCGCCCCCGAGGATTTCCCCTACCGGCACACCTGCGAAGGGCCCGACGACATGCCGGCGCACGTCAAGGCGACGCTGATCGGCAGTTCCGTCACGGTGCCGATTCGCGATGGCGGACTGGCCCTGGGAACATGGCAGGGCATCTATCTCTGCGAACATCGCGACCATGGCGGCCCGCGCCGGCTCGTGCTCACGCTGTGCGGCGAACGCTAGCCATCCTCGCGCGGAGGGAGTCATGACCGACGATCAGGCGACTCCCGGTGCTGGCCCGCCCGCCTTCGATCCCGAGCGGTTCCGGCGCGAGGGGCGGGCCGTCGTCGACTGGATCGCCGACTACTGGCAGACGCTCGAGTCGCGGCCGGTGCTGTCGCGGGCCGCGCCGGGCTGGGTGGCCGGCCAGTTCCCGGCCTCCCCACCCGCCGAACCCGAACCGCTGGCCGCGGTCGTCGCCGACCTCGACCGGGTGATCGTGCCCGGGCTCACGCACTGGCAGCATCCAGGCTTCTTCGGCTACTTCCCCGCATCGACGAGCGGCCCGTCGATCCTCGGCGAACTGCTCGCCGCCGGGCTCGGCGTCCAGGGGATGCTGTGGGCCACGTCCCCGGCGTGTACGGAGCTGGAGACGCTCGTGCTCGAGTGGCTGCGGCAGCTGCTCGGGCTGCCGGAGCGGTTCGCGCCGGCGGCCGCCGGCGGCGGCGTGATTCAGGACTCGGCGTCGAGCGGCCTGTTGTGCGCGGTGCTCGCGGCACGGGAGCGGGCGACCGACGGCACGACCAATCGGGCGGGCGTGCGGCAGCACGGGGATGCACTGACCGCCTACTGCAGTGCCGCCGCGCATTCGAGCGTCGAGAAGGGGCTGCGGATCGCCGGCATCGGCAGCGACTGGCTGCGCCGTGTGCCCGTCGCTGCGACCGGCGGCCTCGACGTGGCGGCACTGGAAGCGGCGGTCGAGGCCGACGTCGCTGCCGGCCGCCGGCCGTTCTTCGTGGCGGCGACGGTGGGCACGACGGCCGCCGGCGCGATCGATGACGTGCCGGCGATCGCCGCCGTGGCGACCCGGCACGGAGCCTGGCTGCACGTCGATGCTGCCTGGGCCGGCGCGGCCGCGATCTGTCCGGAGCTCCGGCCGCCGCTCGTCGCTGGCGCCGAGTCCGCCGACAGCTGGGGCTGCAATCCCCACAAGTGGCTGCTCGTCAACTTCGACTGCCACGCGCTGTGGGTCGCCGATCGCGGGCCGCTCGTCCGGGCGCTGTCGCTCAAGCCCGACTACCTGCGCACTGCAGCCGCAGAGGCGGGGGCCGTCATCGACTACAGCGACTGGCAGGTGCCGCTGGGGAGACGGTTTCGCGCCCTCAAACTGTGGATGGTGCTGCGGATGATCGGCGCGGAAGCCCTGCGCCGGCGGATTCGCGACCACGTCGCCTGGGGAGATGAATTCGCCGGCTGGGTCGTCGCCGACCGGCAGTTCGAACTGCTCGCTCCCCCGTCGCTGGGCCTGGTCTGCTTCGCCCTCCGGGCCGGCGACGACGCATCCGCCGCCCTGCTCGACCGGGTGAACGGTGCCGGCGAGGTGTTCCTCAGCCGGGCCATGGTCGCCGGCCGGCTGGCCCTGCGCCTGGCGGTCGGCGGGGCGATCACCGAGCGGCGGCACGTCGTCGCCGCCTGGGAATCCCTGCGCGGACACGCTCCCTGACCCCCGGGCTGACCACCGGGCCCGAGGCGGCCCCGCCACGCCGGCAGACCCTCCCCGTCTTGCCCAAGGTGTCGGCGCCGATTTTTTTCTGCATTCTCAGCCGCCGATGAGCCGAAATCCTCCGGACGAACCATCTTTCCCCGGCACCCGTAGTATGGGCTGCGGCCCGCCGCAGGCGGCCTTTTTGCACGCCGTCCGACAGGGCCAGGGAAGGCAGGGAGTTGCAACCATGGCACGCAAAGATGCTCTGTTGAACCTGCGGTCGATCCTCGTTCGACGCCGGGATGCCCTGCGCAGCGCTTTGGCCGGGGACCTGACGCTGCTCAAGGAGTTGCGCAGCGAATCGCCGGGAGACCTCGTCGATGCGGCCTATGATTCCGCACAGGACGAGTTGAGCTCGCAACTGGCGGAGGTGGAGAGCCGTGAACTGGCGAATATCGAGAACGCCCTGGAGCGGATGAAGGCCGGCTCCTACGGCCTGTGCGAGGTGTGCAGCGGCAAGATTCCCCTCGCTCGGCTCAACGCCCTGCCCTATGCCACGATGTGCATCGAGTGCCAGCGCGACTTGGAGCGGTCGGGCGCGTCCGGCTTCGGCCGGCGGTCGGAGGCGGAGGACGTCGGCGAGGAGACCGTGTCGGGCGAACTCGAGTTGTAGTCCGCGCCGCCGGCCGGTTCTGCTATGGTTTCGGCTCGAGTCCGACCCCCGACGAGAGCAGCGCATGGCAGCCCGCCGACCATTGTTTCCAAGGTCGCCCCGTCTCTGGGTTCTGGTGACCGTCGCGACCGTGTCGACCTGCATCATCTGCCCCGCCGATGAGCCGCCACGGCTCGCCCCGGTGCCGGCGGTGATCGGGGCCCGTCCCGAGCGGGCCGATCCCCTGACCCCGGAGCGTCTGTCGGCCGCCGACCGTGACCGGCTCTACGAGCAGGTTGCCCAGGACGGCGAAATGTTCGAGCGGCAGGGGCGGCACCTGCGCCGGCTCTCGCAGCTCCTCCGGCCGACGGTCGTGCACATCTCCGCCACCAAGCCGTTGCCCCGTCCGCGGAACGGCAAGACGACCGAGGAAGAGGCGGGCTCCGGCGTGATCGCGCGGGTGGCCGGACGGACGGTGGTCGTCACCAACCGTCACGTCGTCAATCGGGCTGACCTCGACGACATCCTGCTCCGACTCGACGACGGCCGCGAGATCCACCCCCAGCGGGCCTGGTCCGACGCCGACACCGACATCGCGGTGCTCGACGTCGAGGCAGACGATCTGCAGCCCGCCCGGCTCGCCGAGAAGGATGCCCTGCAGATCGGCGACGCCGTGCTGGCCATCGGCAGCCCCTTCGGCCTCGCCCATTCGGTGACGCTGGGCATCGTCTCGGCCAAGGGCCGGCGCGACCTCGACCTCGGCGAGGGACGGGTTCGCTTCCAGGACTTCATCCAGACCGACGCGGCCATCAATCCGGGCAACAGCGGTGGGCCGCTGGTCAACATTCGCGGCGAGGTGGTCGGGCTCAACACGGCCATCGCCAGCAACTCCGGCGGCAGCGAGGGGATCGGCTTCGCGATCCCGATCGCGATGGTGATGTTCGTGAGCCGGCAGCTCGTCGAGCACGGGCAGGTGCATCGTGCCTACCTCGGGGTGTCGCTCGACAAGACATTCACGCCGCAGCACGCCGACCGCCTCGGCATGCCGCGGCCGGTGGGGGCGCTCGTGCTCGGCGTGACGCCCGGGGCGCCGGCCGACCGGGCCGGCATCCGTCGGGAAGATGTGATCATC
This sequence comes from Planctomycetia bacterium, assembly GCA_014192425.1. NCBI lineage: Bacteria > Pseudomonadati > Planctomycetota > Planctomycetia > Planctomycetia bacterium. Next base: position 146,210 of record BJHK01000003.1, read on the forward strand.
GAATACGACGGCCGACCGGTCGACGACGACGACCACCTGTTGAGCCTGGTGAGCACCACGCCGCTGGGCCGGACGGTGGCCGTGGTGATCTTCCGCGACCGCGGCCGGTCGACGCTCGAACTGACCGTCGCCAGCCGGCGCGACTTCGAGCCGTAGGGCGGATCCCGCCTTCGCGGATCGCGGGCGGCACACGTCTCGTCACGCTGGGCCGCGGAGGACGTGCGGGCCGGTCAGGTGGCGGCCGCCGCGTCCGCGAAGCCGCGCAGGATGCAGTCCTGCACGCCGGCCACGTCACAGCCGACGAGCAGGTCGACGTTGGGGCGGGTCTGGCGGATCTGTCGCCGGTCGACGACGAGCATGCCCGCCGTCAACTCGCCCGTCGTCTCGACGTCGGCCGCGACCGGCTGGCGCTCGAAGAGCTCCGGGTTCGTCGCGGCCACGAGCGCGACGACGTCGTGCAGGCAAATCCCCTCGTTGCCGAGAATCCGGCGATGCGCCCGGAAGGCATGGCCGAGCATTCGGCGCAGGAGGACGCCGGCCCGGGACGATTCGTCGGGCAGCTGGTCGAGCAGCTCGAAGCCCAGCATCACCTGGCTGCTGGTCTCCAGCGGCAGGAGCGTCTTGTCGATCGGCTCGCGGACGACCTGTCGGGCCGCGGCCGGATCGCAGTAGAAGTTGAAGTCGGCCGCTGCCGTGGCATTCCCCGAGGCGTGCACCGTGCCGCCGCAGACGACGAGCCCGGCAGACAGCTCGAGGATCTCCGGGTCGCGGCGCAGCAGGCGGGCGATGTTCGTCAACGGACCGAGTGCGAGGATCGTGATCTCGCGCGGCTGGGCCTTGAGGCATTCCCAGATCACCTTCTCCGAGGCATGGCCGCCGTGCAGCGAGACCCGCGGCAGTTCGGCGCCGCCGAGGCCGTCGGCACCATGCATGCTGTAGGGCCGCTCCGGCAGGACGACGTCGTCGCTGGCCGCACCGAGGCGGGGCAGCCGCGGCGGATCGAGGTAGCCGACGAGAGCCTGGAGGTTGGCGGTCGCCTGCGCGGGCCCCACGTTGCCGCCGACGGCGGTCAGCGCCACGACCTCGACCCGGGGATCGAACAGGGCGAGGGCGATGGCCACGGCGTCGTCGATCCCGGGATCCACGTCGATGATCAGCTTGCGGGGCGCGACGGGGGGCACGGTGCGGCTCTCGAACGGGTGCGAGTGGTGTAGTCTTACACCGGGTGTCGTGTCTCGGGGACGCGGCGCAATCCTATCCGAAACCGGCCGACGACGCCGGCGCCGAACAGGCCGCGGCCCGCAGTGCACCGATGGACGACAGCGACACCCGCGCCGATCTCGCCGCCCTGACCAGCCGGCTCCGCGCCGGCCGCCATGGCGCGGAGGAGGAAGTACGCCGGCTGGTCGCCGCCGTGCTCGCCGGCGCCGGCGACCTCGACGCCTTCGGTGCCTGGCTGCTCGCGCTGGCAAACGTCGGTGAATCGGCCGACGAGATCGCCGGCGTCGTGACCGCGATCCGCGGGCAGATGGTTCCGGTGCCCCGGCCAGCCGACCTCGTCGTCGCCGACACCTGCGGCACCGGCGGCGACGGCTCGGCGTCGTTCAACATCTCGACGGCGGTCGCCCTCGTCGTCGCGGCGGCGGGGCAGCCGGTGGCGAAGCATGGCAATCGGGCGGTGTCGAGCCGGACCGGATCGGCCGACGTGCTCGAACAGCTCGGCCTGCCGATCGACGCCGGGCCCGCCGCGAGCGCCGCCTCCCTGGCGACGCTCGGCTTTTGCTTCTGCCTCGCGCCCCTGCACCATCCGGCGCTGGCCCGCGTCGGGCCGCTGCGCCGGTCGCTCGGGCGGCCCACGGTGTTCAATCTCGTCGGCCCGCTCTGCAACCCGGCCGGCGCGACGGTGCAGCTGATCGGCGTGGGCAGGGAGTCGGCCCGCGAGCCGCTGGCCGAGGCGGCCCGGCGGCTCGGCGCCCGCCGCACGCTCGTTGTCTCGGGCCGGCTGGGCGTGGAAACCGACGCCCGCTGCTTCGACGAAGTGAGCCTGTTCGGCCCCACCGATGTGATCGAGGTCGGCCCCTCCGCGAGCCGGCGGTTTCGCTGGCAGCCCGAGGACTTTGGGCTCGTGACCCGGCCCGTCGCCGACCTCGCGCTCCTCGCGGTGGACGGTCCTGCCGCCAGCGCCGCCCGGATTCGCAGCGTGCTCGCCGGCGACGCCGGACCGGCGCGGGACGTGGTCGTCCTCAACGCCGCCGCCGTTCTCTGGGCCGCCGACCGCGCCGCCGACCTGATCGCGGCCCGGCTCCGGGCCGAGCAGGCGATCGACTCGGGGGCTGCCGCGCGGCTGCTCGAGTCGCTGCGGGCCGGCCCGCTACCGGCCTGACCGTCGGCCCGTCAGACAGCCGCGACGTCGAGAGGGATCTCGAGCCCGTCGTAGGCGAGTTCCACGCCGGCGGGAAGCGCGGCCGAGACGGCGGCATGGCCGAGCTCGTGCCCCATGTGGGTCAACAGCGTCCGCCGCGCCCCCACACGCTCCGCCACGGCCAGCGCCTCCGCGAGCGACAGGTGGGTCGGATGCCGGGCGGGCCGCAGGCAGTCGAGGACGAGCGTGTCGAGCCCTGCGAGCAGCGGCCAGGTCTCGTCCGGGATCAGGTTCGTGTCGGTGCAGTAGGCGACGGCGCCGAAGCGGAAGCCGAGCACGTCAAAGACGCCGTGCCGGATCCGGAGCGGCGTGACGTGCGCGCCGAGGATGGTGAACGGGGCCGTCGAGATCCGCTCGAAGGTGAGCTTCGGCACGCCGCCGCCGGCCGCGGGCACCGGCTCGAAGGCGTAGTCGAAGGCCCGGCGGATCCGCGTTTCGACCCGCTCCTCACAGAACACCGGCACCGGCCGGCCCGCGGCGTAGCAGATCGGCCGCACGTCATCGAGGCCGTAGACGTGATCCACGTGATCGTGGGTGTAGAGGATCGCATCGATCCGCGCGATGCTTTCCCGGAGGAGTTGTCCGCGCAGGTCAGGGGTCGTGTCGATGAGCAGGTGCCCCGCCGGCAGGCCAACGGCGACGCTCGTCCGCGTTCGCTTGTCCCGCGGGTCGGCACTCGTGCACACGCCGCAGCCGCAGCCGACGACCGGCACGCCGACGCTCGTTCCCGTTCCCAGGAACACGAGCCGGCCGGTGATGTCGCGGCCCCGGGTCCAGACCGGCGTGGCGGCCGCGCCCCCGGTGGTCCCGGCCGTGCCCGCCTTGTCCGCCGCGTCCCGCATGCCTCATAGTATCGTCGACGAAATCTGAAATGCCATGGCGGCGGCCCGGCCGCCGACCTGTTCCACGGTTGAACCGGAGCACACCATGTCCCGCCAGCCTGCCGCACGCGTCGCCGTCCATGCCTTCTGCCTGGCCTGCATCGGCGGCCTGAGTACTGCCCTTCCCCTCCGGGCGGCCCGGGCGACCGACGAGCCGATCGTCCTGGCCGTCGTCGCCTGCGATCCCTATGCAGAGCTCAAGGCACAGGTTGACTGGCTGGGAAGCGTCGTCGATCAGCCCGCGCTCGCCAGCCTCGTGGAGTCGCCGCTCATGATGGCGACGCGATTCCAGGGGCTCGCCGGCCTCGACGTGAACCGTCCGACCGGCGTCATCTTCACGGCGGAGGGTCCGGGCAACACCCCGGTCGTGCGCGGCTTCGTGCCCGTGAAGAACCTGGACATGCTGCTCCGGTCGCTCGCGCCGGTGATCGGCGACGTGGTGGAGCGGGACGGCATGAAGACGGTCGCGCCCGCCGGCATGCCAGCGCTGCAGATCATCGACCGCGAGGGCTGGGCGATCATCGCGGCCCGCGGAACCCCGGACGCTCCGGCCGGCCTGGAGCAGCACCTCGATCCCGTGGTCAAGTCATGTTCGCTCGGTGCGCGGCTGTTCCCCTCGCGGCTGCCCGAACCTCTGCGCGACTGGATCGTGACACGCGCCGGTGAAGCGGCGGCGCGGCAGGCACAGCATCCGGGCGCCGCACCCCTTGTCGCCGGAGCCCTGAAGCAGCAGTTCGCCGCGACCGAGATGGTGACCCTTGGCCTGACACTCGACGTCGAGAAGGCGCGGGCATTCCTCGAATCGCGAATCTTGATGTCGGCCGACTCGGCCGCGGGCAGGCTCGCCGATGACATGGCGCGGGCGAAGCCCACGGCTCCCTCCCTGACGACGACCGACGGCAAGCCGGCGGCCGTCGTCGGTCACTTGGCCGTCGCGGTTCCCGAGCCGCTCCGCAAGCAGACACTGGCCGCGTTGCCGTCTCCCGCCACCGCACCCAACGCCACGCTCGCCGCCGTCATCCGGGAGCTGGTGCCGGCGATGCTCGACACCGGTGTCATCGACACCGTGTTCACAATCGACACCGCGGCGGCCCGCGCCGTCACTGACCCTGCCCTGCCTGGCATCACGGCCTGCGTGAAGGTAGCGGATGGCCGCGCGGTCGAAGCCGGCCTGAAGAAGGCGATCGGTACGGCGAAGGGGCTTCCGGCCGGCGTCCGCGTGACGTTCGACACGGGCCGGGTGGGAGCAGCCACGCTCCACACCCTGGAGATCGACACCGCCGACGACGCCCGCCTGAAACAGATGCTCGGCGAGCAATTGCTGGTCACGATCGGAATCACCCCCGACCGAGCAATCGTCACCCTCGGGCCGGGTGGCGACACGCGTGCTGCCGCACTCTCGACGGCTGCCGCCGCCACAGAATCCAAGCCGTTCGCGGGGCTCGAGCTGTCACTGCTCCCGCTCATCCGCCATGCCGCGACGGTTCAGCTCGCCGGCCTCGACGCCGGCTCCTCGGCACGGATCGAGGCCATGCTCGAAAAGGCCGCGGCCTATCCCTCGTCATCGCTGCACCTGCTCGTCCGACCGATCGAACGGGGCATGGCAGTCCGGCTGTCGGCAGAACCCGGGGCGATCAGGCTGCTCAAGGATGTCGGCACCCTCGAGTGGGAAGCGGGGCGCGGATCGGCGAGAAGCGGGCCCGTGCCAAGTCGCCCGGCGACGCCGCAGCAACTCGAATGGATCATGAGGGGGATTTGGATTGACGCGGACGCCAACCCCCGCAGTGGCGACGACTGGTTGCCGACCGACATCCGCGCCAAGGACGGCACACCGCTGTTGAGCTGGAGGGTCAGGATCCTGCAGCGCATCAACCTCGAACACGTCTTCAGGCAATTTCGTCTCGACGAGCCCTGGGACAGCCCGCACAACATCGAGCTGCTGAAAAACATGCCGGACTTTTACCTCAGCCCGGAAGCCCCTGCCGATCAGCCCCGGCACATGACGACCTACGTCGGCGTTCAGGGGGACGGCCTCTTCCTGCGGCCGGACGGCAAGCGCCGGCCGACAGCCGACTTTCGCGATGGCCTCGGCAAGACCATCGCGGTCGTCGAAGTTTCCCCGGCGCTGGCCCGCGAGTGGACGAAGCCCGACGGCGACTTTCCCACGGAGAAGGAATTCCTGGCTGCCGTCGCCGCCTGGCGGAAGGATGGCATGTTTCATGCCGCCTTTGCCGATGGGCACGTTCGCGAGTTGAAGGGTTCCGACCTGACACCGGCCGATTTTCGCGCCCTGCTTACCGTGGCGGGCGGCGACAATCCGGCAGAGCCGGAGCCCCAGCTTCGCAAACCGGCCGAAAGCGGGACCGTGCCGAGACGCCGGACGGAATCCGACGATCTCCAGGTGATCATTGAGGGCGTGCTCATGAACGCCGACGCCAACCCAGACAGAGGCGAAAACTGGTTCCCGACCGACATCCGCGCCAAGGACGGGAAACCGCTGCTGAGTTGGCGAGTTGCGATCCTGCCGCAGGTCGGTTTGAAGTCCCTTCACAGCGCCTTTCGTCTCGACGAGCCATGGGACAGCCCCCACAATATCGAGTTGCTGAAAAACGCGCCCGACTGGTGTCGGAGTCCGGCGGCGCCCGCTGGGCAACCCCAACACATGACGACCTACGTCGGCGTTCAGGGAACGGGACTCTTTCTGCGGCCGGACGGTAAGGGCCGACGAACCGGAGACTTTGTCGACGGCCCCAACAATACCGTCGCGGTCGTCGAGGTGCCCCCGGCGCTGGCCCGCGAATGGACGAAGCCCGACGGCGACTTTCCCACGGAGAAGGAATTCCTGGCTGCCGTCGCCGCCTGGCGGAAGGATGGCATGTTTCATGTCGCCTTTGCCGATGGGTACGTTCGCGAGTTGAAGGGTTCCGACCTGACCCCGGCCGATTTTCGCGCCCTGCTCACCGTGGCGGGCGACGACAAACCGGCAAAGCCCTGACCCGGCCCAGCACCGACCTTCTCGGCACGACGGCCCCACGGTGGGTCGCCGTGCAGCGGGCCTTGCCCGGCGGCACGGCCGGCCCCGACGCAGATCCCGCGAGCGTTCGACAAGGCAACCACCGTGCAGACAGAGACTTCTGAAAAGCCCGGCCATTTCGGGACGACCGTGGCGACCGTTTCGGTCGTGTTCCTGCTCCTCTTCGGCCCCCTGATGATCGCTCTGGGCGAGCGGCTCTGCTTCGGAACCAACCACTTCGAACGTGCGTTGGATGACGTGGGCCTCCTCACGTTCTACGCTAGGATCTACGAGGTCACGGGGATCTTCGACATCGTGAAAAGCCTCTTGGGCTTTTGAAACGTCTCGCGATTGATCCTCGCGCTCGCAATGAGACTGGTGAACCAGGAGCCGGGGCGGGGTTGCCCATGTCCCAAGAGCCGGCTTGAGCGGCCCAGCGGAGCCAGGATGGCGGAGCGCAGGCCGGTCTGAGTGAGCGGATGCCACGAAGGCATCCGCGAACGTCCGGCGATGGGGCGTGGGCAGCCCCGACCAGCTGCGCGCACGAGGCTGATGCATGAAGTATCTCAGCGGAGCGGCGGCCACGGCGCGGTCACGCCGTACGCCAGCCGCTGCTCCTCGTCGTGCATGATCGGATCGGTGGTGACGGTGATGCACCGCAGCCGACCGGCCGGCGAAAACTCGACCTGCCACTCCAGTCCTGTGAACTCGTAAAACAGGATCGTTTCGTCGTCGTCGCAGTCACGCCACCAGCAGACCCCGCAGTCCTGGACGAAACTCTCGACGCTGACGGCCGCAAGGTGGAGGCGGCGCCCGTTGGCGACCACCTGTCCGGGAAACGACTGAAACTCCGCGTCGAGCGGATCGTGGTGCGCGATCCGATACTCGACCACGGTCCGCGTCCTGAGGCTGAAGCGGACCGACAGCCCCCGCGAGCGATAGCGCAACTCGCCGTCACGAAATCCGCTGCGCCCCTCGTCCGGACCGAGGAACGAGAGCCGGTCGAGCGGCGCGCCGAGCCGCACGCCGTTGAGAGTCGGACCGTCCAGGTCGAACGTCAGGTCGTCCGTGGATGCCAGCCAGCGGCGGGTGGGATTCGGCGGACCGAAGAATGAAAGCATGCGGGCGGACGGCCGGCGGCGAAGGAAACCGGGGACGAGCGGGGCATGGGCGGCCCCGAACACCCGCATCGTCGGGTCCACAATGGGGTGCGTCCAGCGTACTGCGACGTGGTCCGCGACGGGCACCGGTGGCCGCTTTCCGCGGCATCGACACGGCGCCGCGGGAGTTCGGGCCGCACTCTCGCCTTGACCCCTGCACCGATTCCCCGCGACAATCGCATCCCTGTCGGCCTGCGCCCGGTCGGGTGCGGGCCGCGGCCTGCGCAGAAACTCCGCCCCCGGGCTCGTGCCCGGGCACGGTCGCCGCACAACGCCACCGCTCCCATCCGCCGAACCCCATTCATGGAAACCCTCGAACGCATCTGGGAAACCGTCTCCAACGGGGCCGCCGCGGTCGGCGGCCGAGTGGAGCGGACGCTGACCGGTCTGTTCGGCTCCTCCAACGCCCGCTACCTGCGGCGCCTGGAATCGAAGATCGAGGCCATCAACGGCCTGGAAAGCCGGCTCCAGGGACTGAGCGATGCGGAGCTCCGCGGCCAGACGGCCGAGTTCCGGCGCCGGCACGCTGCCGGGGAGACGCTCGACGACATGCTCGTCGAGGCCTTCGCCACCTGCCGCGAGGCGGGCCGCCGGTTCCTCGGGATGCGGCACTACGACGTGCAGCTCGTCGGCGGCATGGTGCTCCATGCGGGTGCGATCGCCGAGATGATCACAGGCGAGGGGAAGACGCTCGTCGCCACGCTCCCCGCCTACCTCAACGCCCTCGAGGGTCGGGGCGTGCATGTCGTCACCGTCAACGACTACCTTGCCCGGCGCGACATGGAGTGGATGGGGCCCTTGTACCTCGGCCTCGGGCTGACGGTGGGCGCGATCCAATCGGGGATGGACTCGGCCGAGCGGCAGCGGTCCTACGCCTGCGACATCACCTACGGCACGAACAACGAGTTCGGCTTCGACTACCTCCGCGACAACATGCGGATGGCCGCCCGCGGCGACGACCGCTTCGCCAAGCACCAGCAGCAGAGCCAGGGGCCGCTGAACTTCGCCATCGTCGACGAGGTCGACAACATCCTCATCGACGAGGCGCGGACGCCGCTGATCATCTCCGGCCCCGCCCACGACGACGTGGCCAAGTATGCCCGGGCCGACCAGATCGCCCGCCGCCTGGAGAACGACCGGCACTTCGAGGTCAAGGAGAAGGAGCACTCGGTCGCCCTCACCGAGGAGGGGGTGCGCGTCGCGGAGAAACTGGCCGACGTCGAGAGCTTCTACACCGCCGGCAACATGGAGTGGCCGCACCTCATCGACAACGCCCTCAAGGCCCACTGGCTCTACAGGCGGGACGTCAACTACGTCGTCCAGAACGGCGAGGTGGTGATCGTCGACGAGTTCACCGGCCGCCTCATGCCGGGTCGTCAGTGGTCCGACGGCCTGCACCAGGCGGTCGAGGCCAAGGAAGGGGTGCGGATCAAGGAGGAGTCGCAGACCCTGGCCACGGTCACGCTGCAGAACTTCTTCAAGCTGTATCGCAAGGTCGGCGGCATGACCGGCACCGCCATGACCGAGGCCACCGAATTCTGGAAGATCTACAAGCTCGATGTCATCGCCATCCCCTCCAACCGCGGCCTGAAGCGGATCAACCACCCCGACGTCATCTACCGCACCGAGCGCGAGAAGTGGATCGCCGTCGCCGACGAGGTGGAGCGGATCAACCGCTGGGACTCGCTGGCCCTCGCCGACGGGTCGTGGCGGGTGGGCACGATCGTCGGCGAGACCGGCGAAGGCTACGAGTTCCAGCCCAAGGGGGAGCGAACCACCGAGACGATCCCCGCCGCCAAAGTCCGCGAGACGCAGCGGCGCGGCCTGCCGGTCCTCGTCGGGACAGTGTCGATCGAGAAGAGCGAGCGGCTCTCGGCCCTGCTCGAGAAGCGCGGCGTCGAGCACCAGGTGCTCAACGCCAAACACCACAAGCGTGAGGCCGAGATCATCGCCCAGGCGGGCCGGCTCGGCGCCGTCACCATCGCCACCAACATGGCCGGCCGCGGCACCGACATCATCCTCGGCGGCAATCCCGAGACGCTCGCCTGGGCCAAGCTCCAGGACACGTATCCCACCCGCCTCGACGTGCCCCGCGCGGAGTGGGATGCCCTCATCGGCGAGATCGCCGCCCGGGAGAACATGAAAGCCGAGGGGGAACTGGTCCGGAGCATGGGCGGCCTGCAGATCATCGGCACCGAGCGGCACGAGGCGCGGCGGATCGACCTCCAGCTCCGCGGCCGCTGCGGTCGGCAGGGGGACCCCGGGTCGAGCCGGTTCTTCCTCTCGCTCGAAGACGACCTGATGCGGATCTTCGCCGGCGAGTGGGTGAAGAACGTGCTCACCAGGCTCGGCATGCAGGACGGCGAGGCGATCGAGAGCCGGATGGTGACGCGACGGGTCGAGGCGGCGCAAAAGAAGGTCGAGGAGCGCAACTTCGAGGTCCGCAAGAACCTTCTCGAGTACGACGAGGTGATGGACGAGCAGCGGAAGCGGGTCTACGGCTTCCGCCAGCGAATCCTCGACCACACCGACGGCGACGCCGACTGCCGGGAGATGATCCTGGAGATGGTCGATCGCCAGATCGCGCAGAACATCGGCTCGTTCCTCGACAAGGACTACGGGCCGCAGAGCTTCGCCACCTGGGCGGCGGCGCAATTCTCCTCCGAGTTCGACGGCGACGACTTCCGCGGCATGTCGCCGGCCGAGGCCGAGCGGCTCGCCTGCGATGAGGCGATCCGCCAGGCCGACGCGCAGATCTTCGAGGCCGTCGACGAGAACCTGCCGTCCGGCGACGACGAGAGCGAGTGGAACTGGTCGGCGCTGGCCGCGTTCGCCAACTCCCGTTGGAAGCTCGGCATCTCGGACCGCGACCTGCGCCGGGTCGGCCGCGACGGCGTGGCCGAGATGCTCCAGACCCGCGCCCAGGAGGCGATCCGCGCCGTCGATTTGGGGGAGGGGGCCCGGTTCCTCGCCCCGGACTTCGGGCTCCGGACCGCCTGTGCCTGGACGGAATGGCGGTTCGGCATCCGGCTCGACAAGGCCGACCTCGCGCCGCTGGAGCGATCCGGCTACGATCCGAAGGCCTTCGAGGAACTCGTCTGCCGCAAGGCCCGCGAGGTCTACGCCCGGCGCGAGATCGAGTATCCGGTCCTCGTCGGCCTGTCACACTTCACGCAGCGGCAGCCTGACGGCTCCCTGCGGCTCGACCGCGACGGCCTGCTCGCCTGGGCCCGGGAGCGGTTCGACCCGAACCTCGGCGACGTCGATGTCGACGTGCCCGACCTGGAGACCCTGCGCGACAGGCTGATTTCGGCCAGCCGCCTCCGCCACGCCCGGGGCGACGACCCGCGGGACGAGATGAAGCGCATGGAGCGGGCCGTGCTCCTCCAGATCCTCGACAACGCCTGGAAGGATCACCTGCTGGCGATGGACCACCTCCGCTCGAGCGTCGGCCTGCGCGGCTACGCCCAGGTCGACCCGAAGGTCGAGTACAAGCGCGAGGGGATGCGGACGTTCGACCTGATGTGGAAGGGGATCGACGAACGCGTGGTCGACATCGTGTACCGCATCGAGCAGGTGGAGGAGGACGCCCTGCAGAGCACCTGGAAGGAGACCGCGGCGATCCATGCCGAGGCGGCCTCGGCCACCCAGGGAGAGCCGATGCAGGGAGCAGAGGCCGGCGCCACGGAGCCGGCGCGGGCGGAGCCGATCCGCAACTTCTCCCAGCGGGTGGGGCGGAACGAGCCCTGCCCCTGCGGCAGCGGCCGCAAGTTCAAGAACTGCTGCGGCAAGGCGGGCGGCGTGCCCGCCGGCTGACCGCAGCCCCGCCGGCACGTCCCCAGAGCGTCGTATGCGCCTTGCCCCGACCTTCCTCAGCGTGCTGATCGTCGCGGCGCCGGCCGGCGATCGCGCCGGCGCCGAACCCGCCCGGCCCGACGCCGTGGTGGAGAACAGTCTGGGCATGACGTTCGTCCGCGTGCCGCCGGGCATGTTCGTGATGGGTTCGCCGGCGGAGGAACCAGGGCGCGAGCGGCAGGAGACGCCCCACGAGGTCGTAATCAGCCGCGGCTTCCTCCTCGGCCGCCACGAGGTGACCGTCGGTCAGTTCGAACGGTTCGTGCGCGACACCGGCCGGCGCACCGACGCCGAGCGGGACGGCAAGGGAGCCTACGGCATCGACGCCGCCGGGAAGATCGGCGAGATGGAGCCGCAGTTCACCTGGCGCAGCCCGGGATTCGCCCAGGCCGACGACCACCCGGTCGTGGACGTGACCTGGGACGACGCCCAGGCCTTCTGCGCGTGGCTCGGCAGCCGCGAGGGCCGCCGCTACCGACTGCCGACGGAGGCGGAGTGGGAGTACGCCTGCCGCGCCGGTACAAAAACTCCCTACCAGCACGGCGCCGATCCCGAAGGCCTGGCAGACCGCGGCAACATCGCCGACGCCACGGCCCGCCGGCGTTACCCGGCGTGGACGATCGGCATCCGGGCTGAGGACGGCCACGTCTGCACGGCGCCCGTCGGCAGCTTCAGGCCCAACGCCTTCGGCCTGTTCGACATGCACGGCAACGTCTGGGAGTGGTGTGCCGATCGCTACGTGCCCGGCTCCTTCACGGCCGAGCGTCGGACCGATCCGCCGGGCCCGGCGGCGGGCAACGACCGGGTGCAGCGCGGCGGCGGCTGGTCGAGCGACTGGCCGAAGGCCCGCTCCGCCGCCCGGATCGGCCGCGATGCGGCCGGCTATCGGGGCTGCTACCTCGGCTTCCGCGTGATCCTCGTCGAGGAGCCGGCGCGATGATCCACTGGGCGTACCTGGCGATCGCCATCGCCGCCGAAGTGCTGGGAACGAGCTTCCTGCGCGCGGCCGCCGGATTCACGAAACCGTTGCCGACGCTGGTCGTGGTCGCCGGCTACGGCATCGCGTTCTACTTCCTGTCGCTGACACTCGACCGGATCCCGACCGGCATCGCCTACGCGGTCTGGTCGGGTGTCGGCGTGACCCTCGTCGCCGCGATCGGCTGGGCCTTCCACGGCCAGAAGCTCGACGCGGCGGCGCTCGTCGGCATCGGCCTGATCATCGCCGGCGTGATCGTGCTCAATCTGTTCTCGAAGTCCGCGGCCCACTGACCCGACGCCACGGCTGCCGCCGACCATGCCCATGCTGCTGAACGTCGTCTACCTCGCGGCGCTCGTGGCTCTGCTCCCCTGGGTGGCCTGGAGGCGGCTCTCTGGCGGCCGCCCCGTGGCCGCCCTGTGGACAAGGTTCAGCGGCGACATCGCCCCGTTCCCGGCGTCGGGAGCCGCGGCCCGGATCTGGATGCACGGCGTGAGCGTCGGGGAGGTGCAGCTGCTGGCGACGCTGGCGGCGGAGGTCGCCGTCCAGGCCGCCGGCGCCGGACGGACCGTGGAGTGCGTGGCCTCGAGTTCCACCACCACGGGGCTCGAGGTGGCGGGCCGCAGGTTCGGGCCCGCCCGGGTCTTCCCCTGCCCGCTCGACTTGACGTGGGCGGTCGCGCGGGTGCTCGACCGGGTGCGGCCCGACCTCCTCGTGCTCGGTGAGCTCGAGCTCTGGCCCAACCTGCTGGCCGCGGCCCGCCGGCGTGGCATTCCCGTGGTCGTCGTCAATGCGCGGATGAGCGAACGCAGCGCCGCCGGCTACCGGCGCATCGGTTGGCTGGTGCGCCGCATGCTCGGACAGGTGTCGCTCGTCGTCGCCCGGTCGCGGGCCGACGGCGACCGATTCGCCGCGGCCGGCGCGAACAGGGTGGTCGTCGCCGGCTCGATGAAGTTCGACGGCGTGCGCGGCGACCGCGGGGCGCCGGAGATCGACCGGCTGCGCCGGCTCGCCGGCTTCTCCCCCGACGACGTCGTGTTCCTCGCCGGGAGCACGCAGGATCCGGAGGAGCGGCTCGCGGCCGAGGCCTTCCTGGCGGCCCGTCAACGGCATCCGTCCCTGCGGCTGGTCGTGGTGCCGCGGCACGTCGAGCGCACGCCGGAGATCGGCGGCCTGCTCGATGGGCTCGGGCTGCGCTGGCAGACCCGCAGCAGACTCGAGGCCGACAGCCCCGACCCGCAGGCCCGCGTCCTCCTCATAGACACGACCGGGGAACTTTCCCAGTGGTGGGGCACGGCGACGATCGCCTTCGTCGGCGGCAGTCTCGACGGCCAGCGTGGCGGCCAGAACATGCTCGAGCCGGCGGCCTACGGCGCGGCCGTCGCCTTCGGGCCCCACACCGGGAACTTCCGCGACGAGGTCGCCGTCCTGCTGGCCAGCGACGCCGCGGAGGTCGTCGCGGACGGCCCTGGGCTCACGGCCTTCGTCGGCCGCTGCCTGGCCGAGCCCGGCTGGGCCGCCGACCGGGGCAGCCGCGCCGCGGCAGGCGTCGCCGCCGGCCGCGGCGCCACGCCCCTCACGGCCCGGCTCCTGCTCGAATGCCTGGCCAGGACGGCGGACTCCCGCTGATGGCCCGGGGCAGTTGCCGGCCGCGGTCCCGCCCCCGATAATCCGGATCCGTCCGCGGACCGTCGTCCCGGCAACGTTTTCCATCCCCTCTTCAAACGCACGAGGCGCATTCCGTGGCACACGGCAAGTATCTGTTCACGAGCGAGTCGGTCAGCATGGGCCATCCAGACAAACTGGCCGACCAGATTTCCGACGGTGTGCTCGACGCCTACCTCGCGCAGGACCCGAAGAGCCGCGTGGCCTGCGAGACGATGGTCACCACGGGCCTGGCCGTGATTGCCGGCGAGATCACGTCGCGGGGCACGATCGACTACCAGCAGGTGGTGCGCGACGTCATCCGCCAGGTCGGCTACACCGACGACGAGATGGGGATCGCGGCCGACACCTGCTCGGTGCTCGTCGCCGTCGGCAAGCAGAGCGGCGACATCGCCATGGGCGTCAACGAGGACGACGCCAAGGGCAAGGACATCGGTGCCGGCGACCAGGGGCTGATGTTCGGCTACGCCTGCAACGAGACGCCCGAGATGATGCCCCTGCCGATCGCGCTCTCGCACCGGATCCTCAACCGGCTCACCGAGGCCCGGCAGAAGGGGGAGGTGGATTGGCTGCGGCCCGACTCCAAGAGCCAGGTGACGATCGAGTACGAGGGGAACCGTCCGGTCCGCGTCGACACCGTCGTCGTCTCCACGCAGCACGCTCCGCACGTGTCGAATGAACAGATCCGCAGTTTCGTGATCGAGAAGATCATCAAGCCGTTGCTGCCGACGGACCTCGACACGTCCGACATCACCTACCACATCAACCCCACGGGGCGGTTCGTGGTCGGCGGCCCACACGGTGACTGCGGCCTCACCGGCCGGAAGATCATCGTCGACACCTACGGCGGCTGGGGCCGTCACGGCGGCGGCGCCTTCTCGGGCAAGGATCCGACCAAGGTGGACAGGAGCGCCGCCTACATGGCCCGGCACGTCGCCAAGAACATCGTCGCGGCCGGACTCGCCGACCGCTGCGAGGTGCAGCTCGCCTACGCCATCGGCGTCAGCGAGCCGGTCAGCGTCCACGTCGACACCGAGGGCACGGGCCGGATCGAGGACGAACGGCTCTGCGAGCTGGTGCGGGAGTTCTTCCCGCTCACGCCGCGCGGGATCATCGACTACCTCGACCTGCGCCGGCCGATCTACCGGCGCACGGCCGCCGGCGGCCACTTCGGCCGCGATGGTTTCTCCTGGGAGAATACGGACCGCGCCGCGGAGTTCGCCAAGGTGGCGAAGGCGACCGCAGCCCTGGCCTGAACCGCATGTCCGTGCTTCCCGGGCTGGTGACGTTCATGGACCGTGGCGCCGGTTCTCCGGCCGCCGCGTCCGCGAACGGCGGGTTTGGCGATCGGGACGTGGTCGTGACGTTCGCCCGGGTGGCCGGCTGGTTCGGCGGCCTGCTGCTCGCGGCCTGCGGCCTGCTCGTGGCGGGTCGGCGGCTCGCGGGCGCGTTCGCCATGCTCCCCGGCCCGTGGGAGTTCGCGATCCTGCTCGGCGGCGGGGCGGCTGTGCTCGCGATGACGTCACAGGCCTGCCGCATCGGGACGGCACGGGCCGGGTTCATCCTCGCCTGCTGCGGCTTCGCTGCCACCCTCCTCGCCGTCGGGCTGCCGGCCGACCGCGGCTCGTGGATGGCGGCGCCGACGCCGCTCGTGGCCTGTGCCGCGGCGGCGGCCGCCCTGCTCGCGCCGGCATGCAGCGGCCCGGCGACGCTCCTGCGTCGGCCCCGCCCCACTCCGCCAGCGCCGGCGGAACGCCGCGTCCGCCGACCGCGTTCTCGGCGCTCCCCGCCCCCCGGCCGCCTCAGCCAGCGGCAGCAGCGGTACGTGCTCTCCTCAGGCGCGGAGTGCATCCGCGGCCGGATCCAGCTCGAGGTTCCTGCCGGTGCGCGAACGGTGCACGGGCACCTCGGCTTCTGCCCCGCGTTCGGCACGATGCCGGAGGTGAAGGTCGAGACTCCCTACGACGGTGTCGAGGCGACGGTCACGGCCGCCGAGATCGTGCCCTGGGGCGTGCGGATCGAGTGCCGGCTGGCCGAGCCGGCCGAGGAGCCGATCATGATCCCGGTGCTCGTACGGGCGACGGCACGAACCTGAAGGCACCTTCCACCGATGGCACGCTGGCCCCGACACGCATGGACGACGCTCTTCACCTACGGGCTGATCTTCGCCGGATTTCCCCTGCTCGCGACCCTGTTCTGGATGTGGGTCCGCGGCCGCCTCTGAATTCCTTTCCCACACCGTGAGCCTCACATCCACCGCCATGCCGTTCCCCGAAGGCCTCGACCCGCGCATCGCGGAGCAGCTTCACGACGCCGGCCAGGCCGCGATCCTTGCCGCCTGGCCGCGGCTCCCGGCGGACTGTCGGGACACGCTGGCCGCGGACCTGGCCGCCGTCGACTGGACGCTGCTCGCCGAGATGCGCGGCCTCGTCGCCCGCCGGGCCGCCGGCAGGGGGGCGGCCACGGCCGGTCCCGACCTCGCCGACGCCGTGACGCCCCCGTGCATCGTGCTCGGCGACGCCCGGAACGCCATCGCCCCCGGCCGTGCCGCGGACCGCGGTGCCGCGGCGCTCGGCGCGGGACGGGTTGGCGCGGTGCTGGTGGCCGGCGGCCAGGGATCCCGGCTCGGGTACGACGGCCCGAAGGGCTGCTATCCGATCGGCCCGGTGTCGGGGAACTCACTGTTCCGCCTGCTCCTCGGCAAGCTGGCCGCGGTTCGCCGGCGGCACGGCCGCCCGGTTCCGCTGGCGATCATGACGAGCGCTGCCACCGACGAGGCAACGCGGGAATTCCTCCCCCGCGATGGATGGTGCGGCCTCGATCCTGCCGACGTCCGCATCTTCCGCCAGGCGAGCCTCCCCGCGCTCGATGCCACGACCGGGGAGATGCTCCGTGACCAGCCCGGCCGGCTGGCCCTCGCCCCCGACGGCCACGGCGGCATGCTCACCGCGCTCGCGGCCGACGGCCTGCTCGACTGGTTCGCCAGCCGTGGCGTGGAGCATGTCGTCTCCTTCCAGGTCGACAACCCGCTGGCGCTCCCGCTGCATCCCGAGTTCCTCGGCTATCACCTGCTCACGGGTGCCGAATTCAGCACCCAGGTCGTGCTCAAGCAGGAGCCCGGGGAACGGGTGGGGGCCGTGATCGAGTCCGGCGGCGTGCACCGGGTCATCGAGTACAGCGACCTGTCCCCCGAGCTCGCCGCGGCGCGGCTGCCCGACGGCCGGCTCCGCTTCCACGCCGGCAGCATCGCCGTGCACGCCTTCGCCCGCCCGTTCCTCGAGCGGGCCGCCGCCACGGCCGGATCGCTGCCGCTGCATGTCGCATTCAAGGCCCTGCCGTGCGTGGACGGCGACGGCGTGCGGCACGTGCCGGCGCGCCCGAACGCGATCAAGTTCGAGCGGTTCATCTTCGACCTCATGCCGCTGGCCCGCCGGGTGTGCGTCGTGCAGATCGAGGCGGCCGACGGGTTCGCGCCGCTGAAGAACGCGGCCGGCGCGGCCGCGGACACCGCCGACCATGTCCGGGCGGCGCTTGTCGCGCAGGCGCGGCGGCTGCTGGCGGCGCGCGGGGTCGACGTCGCGGCAGGGGTGCCGG
Organism: Planctomycetia bacterium; assembly: GCA_014192425.1. Lineage (NCBI taxonomy): Bacteria > Pseudomonadati > Planctomycetota > Planctomycetia > Planctomycetia bacterium. The sequence continues at coordinate 163,776 of BJHK01000003.1, forward strand.
TCGAGCTCGACGCCGCCCACGTCATCGACGAGCATGACATCGACCTGCCGCGGGGCGCGCGGATCGACGTCCCGACCGTGGTGGGAACCTGAGGCACGCCGCACCTCGCGGCACTGGAGGAGAAACAATGCTGCATGCGATCGTGATGGCGGGCGGATCGGGAACCCGCTTCTGGCCGGCGAGCCGGACGAACCTGCCGAAGCAACTGCTGCCGCTGGCCGGCCCGCGGACGCTGCTCGAAGACACCGTCGACAGGCTCGCGGGACTGGTGCCGCCGGAGCGGACCCTGATCGTGACCGCGGCCCGGCTCGTGCCGCCGATCCGGGCGCTGCTGCCGGGCTTTCCCCCTGCCGGACTCGTCGGCGAGCCCTGCAAGCGCGACACGGCTCCCTGCATCGGCCTCGCGGCGCTGCTCGTGGCCCGGCACGATCCACAGGCGACGATGGCGGTCATGCCCTCAGACCACGTCATTCGACCGGCCGAGCGGTTCCGCGACGCGATCCGCCAGGCCGCGGCGCTCGTGGACGAGGCACCAGAGCGGCTCGTCACCTTCGGCATCCGACCCACCTATCCCGCCGAAGGCTTCGGCTACATCCAGCAGGGAGCGGCGCTCGCGACCGCCGCCGGCGACGCGCCGGCCCATGCCGTGGCCCGATTCCGGGAGAAGCCGCCGGCGAGCGTGGCCCGCGACTACCTCGCCGCGGGCAACTACCTGTGGAACTCCGGGATCTTCGTCTGGCGGGCGGCGACGATCATCGCCGGTCTGGAGGAGCGGCAGCCGGAGATGCTCGCCCGGCTGCGGACGATCGCCGCGGCCTGGGACGGGCCCGATCGCGACACCGTGTTCGCCGCGGAGTTCGCCGCCATCCGCGGCATCTCCATCGACTACGCCGTCTTGGAGCAGGCCCGCGACGTGGCCGTCATCGAGGCCCCGTTCTCGTGGGACGACCTCGGAGGATGGTCGGCGGTCGCCCGGCAACAGGCCGCCGACGACCGCGGAAACACCGTCGTCGGCCGGCACATCGGCATCGATTCCACCGGCACCATCGTGCATGCCGCGGGGGGGCATCTCGTCGTCACGATCGGCCTCGAGGATATGCTTGTGGTGCACACGCCCGACGCCACGCTGGTCGCCGACCGGGCCCGCGAGGAGGCGGTGAAGGCCGTGGTGACGGAACTCGAGAACCGGGGATGGACGGAATACCTGTGAGTCTGCGACGCCGGACCGCAGCCGCGCCGGCGCTGATCGTCGCCTGGGCCGCGCTGACGCCGGTCGCCCCGGCCGCGTTCTCTTGGGCTGGCGAGCCACCGGCGTCGAGATCGGCCACCGCGCCGGCTCCCGGAGGCGTGCCTCTCGCGGAGGTCGCCGCCCGCGATGCCCGCTGGCTCGAGGCCGCCCGGCGCGCCAGCGAGTCGCTGGTCTGGACCGACGAGGAGGTGCGCCACGACTGGCGGCTGCAGCGCCGCCCCGGGTCCGATGCCTGTCGGATTCTCGACCCCGCCGACGCGGTCGTGAAGGCGGGCAACACGGCCGAGTGCCGCGCGGCGTTCGCCCGCATCGCCGCGACGGAATCGCTACCGGCGGTCCGCGACGAGACCGTCATCCTCCTCCACGGCCTGGGCGAGGGGCGGGATTCGATGCTGCCCTTGGCCGCGCACCTGCGCCGCTCGCTCGACGCGACCGTCCTGTTGTACGGCTACGCGAGCGTGAAGGCCGACATCGACGCCCATGGCCAGGCCCTGGCCCGGATGGTGGGGGCGCTGCCGCGGTCCACGCGGCTGAACTTCGTCGGCCACAGCCTCGGCAACCTCGTGATCCGGCGCTGGATGTCCGTCGCCGACCCCGCCGACCTCGCCCGGGCCCGCCGCGTGGTGATGCTCGGTCCGCCAAACCAGGGCTCCGACCTGGCCCGGATGGCGGCCCGGATCTGGGGCGTGGCCGCCCGGGCCGAGGGCGCCGCCCGCGACCTGCTCGTCGAATGGCCGGCCGTGACGGAGAAACTCGCCGTCCCCCCCTGCCCGTTCGGGATCGTCGCCGGTGGCACGGGGACCGAGCAGGGCTTCAGCCCGCTCCTCGACGGGGACGACGATGCCGTCGTCCGCGTCGCCGAAACGCGGCTCGAGGGGGCCGATGACTTCCTCGTCGTCCCGGTCCACCATGCCGCGATGATGCGGCATGCCGACGTGCAGCGGGCCACGGAGTCGTTTCTCAAGACGGGCCGCTTCGTCCGGCCCGGGACCGCGGGCGACGCCGGCCCGGCGGCCGCGCCATGAGCGATTCCCTGTCGCAGCCGATTCCTGCCGGCCGCGTGGCCGGCGTCGATTACGGCCGGCGGCGGATCGGCATCGCCGTCTGCGACGCCGAGCGGATCCTCGCCAGTCCGCTCTGCATCCACCACACGACGGGCGATCGGGCCGTCGACGCCGCCTTCTTTCGGGGGCTCGTCGGGGCGGAGTCGCTGGTCGGCTTCGTCGTCGGGCTGCCGGTGCACGCCGACGGGACCGACAGCGCGATGTCGGTCGAAGTCGAGCGGTTCGGAGCCTGGCTGACGAGGACCACGGGCCTGCCCGTGGCATTTCACGACGAGCGGTACAGCTCGCGCGAGGCGGCCGGGCTGCTTGCCGGCGTGGGCCTGACCCGCGGCCGCAAGAAGGAACGCGCCGATGCCGTGGCCGCCCAGGTCGTGCTCGCGTCGTGGATCGAGGCGCGGCAGCACGGCGCGGCCGATTCGACTCCGGGGCCGCTCGCATGACGACCAGCGCGGGTCACGTCAGCGCCGACATCGCCGCCGGACCGGTGCGGCTCGTCGTGGGCTGCGGCTACCTCGGCGAACGCGTCGCCCTGGCCTGGCTGGCGGAAGGATCGCGGGTCATCGGCGTCACCCGGAGCGACGTGCGCGCCGCCACGCTTGCCGCCCGCGGCATCGAGCCCCTCGTCGGGGACGTCGCCGCCGGCGACACCGGCTGGCTCGCGGAACTGCCGCCGCTGACGACCGTCTTCTGGGCGGTCGGCTTCGACCGCCGTGCGGCAGCCACGCCCCGCGACGTCCACGTGCACGGACTGGGCCGGCTGCTGACCGTCGTCGGACGAGCCGGGCCGCACCCACGCGTGATCCTCTCCAGTTCAACCGGCGTCTGGGGGGACGAAGCAGGGGGCATCGTCAACGAGGCGACACCCCCGTCCCCGGAACGCGAGGCCGGTCACGTGCTTGTCGAAGCGGAACGGCTGCTCCACGCGACGGCAGCCGGCGGCGTCGCCCTGCGATTCGCCGGCCTGTACGGCCCGGGGCGGCTGCCGCGGCTCGACGACCTGCGGGCCGGTGTGCCGCTCGCCGGCGACCCCGACAGCTGGCTCAACCTCGTGCACGTCGACGACGCCGCAGCGGCGGTGCGTGCCGTTGCGGCCGCGCGACATCCACGGCCCCTGTACGTCGTCTCCGACGGCCGGCCAGTCCTGCGGCGCGAGTGGTACGCCCGGCTGGCCGAGGTCACGGGCAGCCCGCCGCCGCGCTGGGAGCCGTCCGCCACGCCACGCCGGGGCGCCGACAAGCGCGTCGATCCAACGCTCTTGTTCACCGACCTCGGATTCCGGCCCGCCCACCCCGATGCCCGCGTCGCGGTCGCGGCCCTCGTGGCCGACCAGCCGGCCGACCACCCGGCCGATACCAGCTCATCCGGCGTCAGGGGACGGAGGCCGTGAGCGGCTGGATCGTCCCCGCCGTCGCGTCCGCGGCATGTGCACCTACGCCAACGACACCTGGTGCCGGATCAGCGGCCTGAGACTCGATGAGACGCGCGACCATCGGTGGAGCCGGGTGATCCACCCCGATGACCTGGCAATGGTGCTCGCCAACTGGGAGGAGAGCGTCGTCGAGCAGCGGCCCTACGTCAACGAGGTGCGGATCGTCCGCCCCGGCGGCAGCCTGCGGCACATCGTCGTCGCCGCCTCCCCGGCCCACGATGCGCGCGGGGGCGTGAGCGGGTTTCTCGGCACGGCGCTCGACGTCACCGACCGTCGGGCGGCCGAGAACGAGGCCCGGGAAAAGGAGTCCCTGATCCGGGCGCTGGTCGACCATTCCTCGGCGGCGATCTATCTCAAGGATCGGGCCGGCCGCTACCTGCTCGTCAACCGCCAGCACCGTGAACTCTGGCCGGCGAGGAGGGATTTCCGACCCGGCACCACCCCCTTCGACTGGTTTCCCGAGGAGACGGCCCGTTCGTTCCTCGAGACCGACGCCCTCGTCTTCCGCACGGGGGAGACGCGCACCTTCGAGGAACTGTTGGAGACCGGCGGCGAGCGACGGACGTTCATGTCGATCAAATTTCCGGTCTTCGACGACTCCGGGACGGTGATGGCCGTGGGGGGCATCTCGGCCGACATCTCCGACCTCGAGCGGCTGATCGCGCACGGCCTGCCGGAGGGCCAGCGGCCGGCGGTCGAATCGGTCATCGAATTTCTCGCCAAGGGGATCGAGGACGGCCGGCGGGTGATCCGCGGCATCCGCCCCGCGGCCCTCGACGACCTCGGCCTGCGGGCGGCTTTCGAGGAACTGGCGGCGGACCTTCGCGATGCGGGCATCGAGACCGACCTTGTTGTCGACCCGGGCATCGACGCCCTGCCACCGACACTGCAGACCATCGTCTATCGGATCGCCCAGGAATCGCTCCACCATGCCCGGCGCCGGAGGCCTGATACGGCGCCCACTTGATCCTCGCGCCCCAAACGATCCTGCTGAACCATCGGATCGGGCGGGGTTGCCCATGGCCCAGGAGCCGGCTTGAGCGCGGGCACCGATCTGCCGCAGGCGGATCGGTCGGCGAAGGCAGGATGCCGAAGCGCGGGCCGGTCTGAGTGAGCGGATGCCACGATGGCATCCGCGAACGTCCGGCGATGGGGCATGGGTAACCCCGACCAGCGAACCGCGCGAGGGTCAAGTGTGACCCGTATGACGCCAGCCCGGGCCCGCCGCTCAGCGCGGCAGGGGCTGTGGCTTCGCGACGACGCCGTCACCGGGGGACCCGGCCAGGGGCTTCCCGTTTCGAAGAGTCTTTAGATAGTCGATCGCGACGTTCAGCGACTCGTCGAACCAGAAATCCCGCCGCACCACGGGCCGGCGGCGCGAGTCCTGATCCTCCTGTTGCTTCTTCTCCTCGTCATCGGCCGCCTTCCCCTCGTTCCACTGCTTCTCGAACTCGGCTTCGACGAGCGACACCGTCTTGGCATCCTTCCGCCGCTGGTAGCGGGCGATGTCCTGCTCCAGCTTGGCGAACTCCTCGTTGGCGGCGATCCGCTGCCGGGAGTTGGCACGCAGCGCCTGCAGCGTCTCCCCGGCGATCCGCCCCACGCCGCGAAATGCCGCGGCCGGGACGCGGTCGAAGGGAATCGCATGGTCGAGGTCCGACTCGCCCACGGGCAGGTGCGTCGTGATGCTCGGGAGCTCGACGTCGCTCTTCACCCCCTCCAGCTGCGTGCTCTCGCCCGAGGGGCGGTAGAACTGCTGCATCGTGATCTTGATCGCCCCGTACGAGGGCACGTTGTTGTACCGGGGAAACAACTCCCGGGCGAGGTCGAGCAGGCTCTGCACCGTCCCCTTCCCGTGGGTCGTCCTGTCGCCGATGATCAGGCCGCGGCCGTAATCCTGGATCGCCCCGGCCACGATCTCGCTGGCGCTGGCGCTGAACTTGTTCGTCAGCACGACGAGCGGGCCGTTCCAGGCCACCCCGGCGTCGGTGTCGTCGTAGACCTCCACGGTCTTGTCCTTCTTCTTCACCTGGACGACGGGGCCGCGGTCGATGAACAGTCCGGTGACGGCGATCGCCTCGGGCAACGATCCACCGCCGTTGTTCCGCAGGTCGAGGACGACGGCGTCGACGCCCTGCTCGCGAAAGCCGTCGAGCAGCCGGCGGCAGTCCCGCGAGCAGGTCTTGAAGTCTCCCTGCCCCTGGCGGGCCGCGTCCATGTCGAGATAGAAGCTCGGCAGGTTGATGACACCGAACCGGTAGGGGCCGCCGTCGGGCTTCCGGCCGTGCTCGATGATCTCACCGCGCGCCTCGCTGTCCTTGAGCTCGATCTTGTCGCGCACGACGTCATACACCTTGGGGGCGGTCTGCCCGACCGGGATGACCTTGAGGCGGACGATCGTGCCGCGCTTGCCGCGGATCAGCTTGACGACCTCGTTGAGCCCCATGTCGACGACGTCGACGAAGTCGCCCTGTTCCCCCTGCCCCACGCCGACGATCCGGTCCTTGGCCTTGAGGCGGCCATCGCGGTCGGCCGCGCCGCCGGGCACGATCTCGGCGACGCTCGTGTAGCCATCCTCGCCACGGAGCGAGGCGCCGATGCCGTCGAGTTGGAGCCGCATGCTGATCTCGAAGTTCTCCAGCGTCCCCGGCGACATGAAGCTCGTGTGCGGGTCGAGGCTGCTCGTGAGCGTGGTCAGGTACTCCTCGAGGACCTCGTCCGCGTTCTTCTGGTGGGCCCGGCGGGCCATCGCCCGGTAGCGACGCCGGAGCTTGTCCTTGGCCTCCGCCTCCGGGGTCTTCTCCATCTTCTGCACGAGCAGGTCGTACTTGATCCGCTTCCGCCACAGGTCCTCGGCCTCGGCCTCGGACGTGGCCCAGCGGGCTTCGTCGCGATCGCTGACCATCGTCTCGGGGACGGTGAAGTCGTGCGCGGTGTCGATCAGCCGCTCGATCAGCGGCAGCCGGACGTCGACCCGCTCGATGAACCGGCGCAGGACCTCGTAGGCGAAGGAGATGTCGCCGGTCTTGACCAGGTCGTCGAGGGCGTCCCGCTTCGCCGCGAAGCCGTCCACGTCGGACTGCGTGAAGAACAGCTTCATGGGGTCGAGCGCTTCGAGGAACAGCTTGAACCAGCGTTGGGCCACGTCGTCGTTGATCGGCTGGCCGAGAAAGTGCTTGCTCTCGAGGATCCGGCGGACCTGGCCGGTGATCACCTTGTCGTTCGGCCCCGGCTTGGGACCGGACGCGATCGCACCCAGCGTCCCCTCCGGCCGGGGCGGCTCTTCGCCGACCACGGTCAGCAGGCAGCCGGCCAGCAGTCCGACCAGGCCGCAGCGAACCAGCAACGCCGAGCGGTCACCCCGGGGAACTCCGCGGGTCGATAGGCGGTCGTTCATGCGGTCATGCTCCTCGGGGTGAACCAGCGTGTCCTCCCCACCATTCTTGCAGGTCGCGGCCCGCTTGGCGAGGTCGCCTTTCCCCGCGTGCGCTCCAGCGCCGGTCGCGTCATCGTCCGGCCGGAGATGCCGCGGGGCGAGCGGCGGCATCCAGTTCCCGCCAGCGGTCGGTGGCGCGATCGACCACGGCCCGGGCCACCGGCTCGACGCCCCCCAGCCGCGCGACCTGGAGCCACTCCAGGTCGGGCCGGGCGGCGCGGCCGCGTGCCACCTCCCCGCTCACCCGCTCCTCGACGTGACCGCGAAACAGCAGATGCGGCTGGACGACGACCCTGCGCACGCTCCCCGGCGGCAGGTCACAGATGGCGGTGATGGCCGCAGCGAGCGGCGGCGCGGCGGCGGCGACGAAACCGAGGTCCAGCCCGGCTCGGTCGAAGCCCGCATCGTCGGCCAGGGTCGCGCGGGCGAACTCCAGCAACTGGCCCGGGGCCGAGGGGTCGCTGGAACCGCGGCCGACCAGCAAGAGCCGCGTCGCCGCTGGGTCCTCGGGCCCGGCGCCGGCAAGCGCCTGCGCCCGCCGCGCCCGCGACAGCTGCACGATCTCTGGATGGAGCCCGAGGGCCGCGGCCTGGTGGGCCCGCATGCCGACCGTCGCCAGCGCCGCCGCCAGCGCCTCGGGAACGTCCCGCAGCGCGTGCCCGGCCGTGAACAGGAGCAGCGGCGCCGCCATCACTTCGCGGCAGCCGCGCGACGCGAGGCGGGCGACCGCGTCGTGAATCGTCGGGGAGACCAGTTCGAGGAAGCCGAGTTCGACCGGCACGCCGGGCAGCAGGCCGGCAACGAGGTCCGTCACCTCTCGCGTCTCGGCGGCGCCGACCTCGTCCGTCGTGCCGTGCCCGACGACGAGCAGCCCGCGGCCCGCGGCCCAGCATCGCTCCGGTTCCGTTGCCCCAGGAATCATGTGCGATCGGCGGCCCGACGCAGCCCCGGCAGGATGGCGAACACGACCCCCAGAACGGCGACGGCCGCCACGAACGGCAGCGTGTGCGATGGATGGACGTCGAACAGCAGCGAGCCCGCCAGCGGCCCGAGGATCCGCCCCAGCGACGCGAACGACTGGTTGACGCCGAGCACCTCCCCCTGCCGCTCTGGATCGGTCCGCCGCGAGATGAGCGCCGACACCGAGGGATTGACGGCTGCGAAGCCGGCCACCGACACGGCAGCCGCGACGTGGAACAGCGTGGCCAGCGGACCGCCGGCCACGGCACCGGCCTGCGTGCACCAGGCGACGGCCCCGACGGCCGTCAGGCCGAGGATCATCAGCCCGACGCCTCCGGCCAGAAGCACCGTCTCGGGCAGCCGCTTCGCCAACGGCCGATACATGCCACCGGCCACCATCAGCATGAACCCGATGAAGGCGAAGACGAGGAAGTTGCCGTCGTCCCCCATGCCGAAGGCCGCCTTCGTGAGCCGGGCGAGCGTGGCCTCGAAGTTGGCGAAGGCGAAGATGCAGAGGAAGTACACGAGCACGAGCCCGCCGACGGTCGGCAGCCCGAGCACCGCCGCCGTCCGCGTCAGGCTGGGAAACTCCCGGGCGGCCCGGCTGCCCGGCCGGCGGGTCTCCCGGAACACGACGCAGGCGATCAGCAGGGCGACGGCCGAGAGCAGCGACGCAATCGCGCCGACGCCCCACGGCTGCCGCCCGAACAGGCCGAGGCCGAAGTAGGCGATCAGCGGCCCGAGCGTGAACCCCGCGCCGAACGCGATCCCGATCAGTGCCATGCCACGGGCCCGGTTCTCGGGAGTGGTGCAGTCGGCGATCACGGCGGCTGCCGTGCCGACGCTCGCGCCGGCGATGCCGGCTCCGACGCGGGCCGCGAGCATCAGGCCGATCGCCGTCGCCGCCTGCTGCGGAGGAAACGTCGTCGCCCAGCCGTAGACCGCGTAGAACACGACCGATCCCGCCAGGCTGAGGAGGAGCAGCGGCCGGCGGCCGACGCGATCGGAGAGCCGGCCCCAGACCGGACTGAAGAGGAACTGCATCAGCGAGAACACGGAGAACAGGAGGCCGATCAGTCCGCCGCGGGCCAGCGGACCAAGCTCGAGCGCGTCGAAGTACGGCTCGACCTGCCGCGGCATCACCGGCAGGACGATGCCGAAGCCGAGCAGGTCGATGAACACCACGAGAAACACGACCAGCAGCGGCCAGCGCGACGGGGAGCCGTCCGGTCGCGTCGTGGAGGTGGAGGATGCTGGCATGCGTCGGTCACGGTCCATGACGAGCGGCCGGGGGACGGCACGGGGCTGCCCGCCGGTCGTGATACGATACCGTGCACGATGGACGACCGCCGCACACCCGACCGCCGCAGCCCGCCGGAGAACGCCCAGAGCGTGTCGGAGGTGACGTCGCGAGTCAAGGAGCACGTCGAGTCGCGGTTCGCCGACGTGTGGGTGGCGGGGGAGGTCTCGAACCTCACCCGGGCCTCGTCCGGACACATCTACCTGTCGCTCAAGGACGAGACGGCCCTGCTCCGGGCCGTGGTCTGGCGCGGCACGGTGGCCCAGCTCGCCATCGAGCCGGCCGACGGCCTGCAGGTCGTCTGCCACGGGCGGATCGAGGTCTACCCGCCGCGCGGCACCTACCAGCTGACGATCGACCGCCTCCACGCCGTGGGCACGGGCGCCCTCGAGGCGGCGCTCCGCCGGCTCCACGCCCGGCTCGACGCGGAGGGGCTCTTCGCCCCGGGCCGCAAGCGGCCGCTGCCCGCGTTCCCGCGCCGCATCGCGCTGGTCACGAGCCCGACCGGGGCGGCGATCGCCGACTTCCTGGAGTGCCTGTTCGGTCGCTGGCGCGGCAGCGAGGTGATCGTCGTGCCCAGCCGCGTGCAGGGGGCGGGGGCGGCCGAGGAACTGGCGACCGCGCTGGCCACCGCGGCACGGCTCGCGCCCGCCGTCGATTGCATCGCCCTGGTCCGCGGCGGCGGCAGCCTCGAGGACCTGTGGTCGTTCAACGAAGAGGTGCTGGTGCGGGCGATCGCAGCGGCGCCGATCCCTGTCGTCTGCGGCGTGGGGCACGAAATCGACGTCACCCTCGCCGACCTGGCGGCCGACGTCCGGGCACTCACGCCGACCGACGCCGCTGCCCGCGTCGCGCCCGACGGCCGGCAGCTCGCGGCCGACGTCGCCGGGGCCGCAGAGCGGCTGCGGTCCGCGCTCGCCCGCCGCGCGGAGACGGCCCGCGACCGGCTCCGGCAACTGGCCGGATCGAGGATCTTCGCCGATCCGACGCGGATCGTCCGCGACCGGCGCGACACCACCGATCAGCAGGTGGTGCGGCTCGCCCGCCAGGCCCGGGTCGCCGTGTCGCGCGGCCGGGAGCGGCTCGGCGCGGCTGCGGCCCGGCTCGAGGCCGGCAGCCCGCTCCGGCTGCTCGCCCGCGGCTGGTCGGCGACCTTCCGCGACGGCGATCCCAGCGCACTCCGTTCCGTCGCCGGCCTGCGGGTCGGCGATCCCCTCGTCACCCGACTGGCCGACGGCCAGATCCTCAGCCGCCTGGAGAGCATCGCGCCCGATGACGCCCCTTGAACCCGCCGCCGGCGACCAGCCGGAGACCTTCGAGACCCTGTCCGCCCAGCTCGCCGAACTCGTCGGCCGCCTCGAGTCGGGCAGCCTCGGCCTTTCCGAATCGATCGCGGCCTACGAGCGCGGCGTCGGCATCGTCCGGCGGCTGCAGGAGGAACTGGCCCGCGCCGAGGAACGCGTCAGCGTACTGGTGGCGATCGACGACGACGGCAGGCCGGTCCTGCAGCCGCGCGACGCCGGCGCCCAGACCGCACACTCCCCCCAGCCGGGCGGCACGGGAGCGTCGAGCCGCGGGCCGCGCAGCCGCGCTCCCCGCGGTAAAAGCCTTCCGGGGATGGACGAAGACGGGGCGGAATCCTAAACTTTTCAGCGGTCGAGCAGGAACAGCCCGGCCTTCCTCGCGGCGTGGAACTCCCGGCGGACTCGGTATGGCAAGCTGCCAGGTGTCACGCGATCCCCGTGTCGGCGACCCGACATTGCCGGGCGACGTCGCATCCGCGCTGCCCGACGTGCGGACGGCGATCGACAGGGTGAAGGCCTTCGTCGATCCCCTGCTCGAGCGGTGCGTCACCGGGTCGGCGGAATCCTCGGACCGGCTCCACGCGGCCCTGCGGTACGCCCTGCTCGCCCCGGGCAAGCGGCTCCGGCCGGCACTCGTGCTCTGGGGGGCGCAGGCCTGCGGCGGCGATTGGAACTCCGCCGCCCCCGCCGCCGCGGCGGTGGAGATGATCCATGCCTATTCGCTCGTCCACGACGACCTGCCGGCGATGGACGACGACGACCTGCGCCGGGGCATGCCCACCTGCCACCGGGCGTTCGACGAGGCGACGGCGATCCTCTGCGGCGACGCCCTCCAGGCGCTGGCCTTCGAGACGCTGGCCGCCGGCGTGGAGCCGGCGGTCGCCGCCCGCGGTTGTCTCGTGCTCGCCCGGGCGGCCGGCGCCGACGCCCTGGTCGGCGGCCAGGCTGACGACCTCGCCGTGGAACGCGGCTGGGTGACCGACGTGCTCGCGGCCGACGCCGCCGGGCAGGTCGACTGGATGGAGCGGATTCACCGGCGCAAGACCGGAGCGCTGATCAACGCTTCACTCGAACTCGGCGGGCTCGCCGCCGGGGCCGACGCGGAACGCCTCGGCATACTGGCCGCCTACGGACGGGCCTTCGGCCTCGCCTTCCAGATCGCCGACGACATGCTCGACGCCGAGGGGGACGAGGCCGCCGTCGGCAAGCGGGTCGGCAAGGACGCGGGCCGCGGTAAGCTCACCTACCCGACCGTGCTCGGCGCGGCGGAGTCGCGCCGGCTGGCCGAGGAACTCGCGGCGCGGGCCGCGACCACGGTGGCCGGGCTCGGACCGGCCGCCGCGGAACTCGTCGCCCTGGCCCGGTGGGTCGTCGCCCGCGATCATTGAGAGCAGAATTCGGAGGCCGCCGCGGAGCCATCATGGCCGACATCCTTCCCACGATCGAGTCGCCGCACGACCTGCGCCGGCTCTCCGTCGCCGAACTCGAGCAGCTCGCCGGCGAGATGCGTCGGGCCTTGTGCAGCGTGGCCACCACCCGCACCGCCCACTTCGCATCGAACCTCGGTGTCGTCGAGCTTTGCATCGCCCTCCACCGCGTCTTCGACTTCAGCCGGGATCGCCTGATCTGGGACACCGGCCACCAGATCTATCCCCACAAGCTCGTCACCGGCCGCTTCGCCCGCTTCGGCACGATCCGCACCCGGGGCGGTCTGATGGGCTACCCCAACCCTGAGGAGAGCCCCTACGACCTGTTCATGACCGGCCATGCGGGTTGCAGCGTCTCCACGGCGCTGGGACTCGCCAGCGGCGACGACCTGCGCGGCGAGGGGGAACGGCGTTCCGTGGCCGTGATCGGCGACGGTGCCCTTCCCTCGGGGATCGTCTTCGAGGCCCTGAACAACGCCGGCTTCCTCAAGAAGCGGCTGCTGGTGATCCTCAACGACAACAAGATGTCGATCTGCCCGCGGGTCGGCGCCCTCGCGGAATACCTCGACACGATCCGCACCAATCCCTGGTACCGCGGCCTGAAGAACCAGGCCACCGGGCTGATCAAGGGGGTGCCGATGGTCGGAGCGCCGATGGAGCGGATGCTCGTCAACGTCAAGGACTCGCTCAAGGCGACGCTGCACGGCGGCGCCCTCTTCGAGGCCCTCGGCGTCCGCTACTTCGGTCCGGTCGAGGGGCATGCCCTGCCCGCGCTGATCCGCTACCTGGAACTGGTCAAGGACGAGGAGGGACCGATCCTGCTCCACGTCCTCACCGAGAAGGGGCACGGCTTCAAGCCGGCCGAGGCCGACCCGGTGTTCTTCCACACCCCGGCCCCGTTCGAGTGCGACGACGACGACTGCATCGTGTCGATCAAGAAGTCGTCGGCCCGCGCCTACACCGATGTCGCCGCCGCAGCGATCGCCTCCTGCCTGCGGCGCGACGAGCGGGTGACGGTGCTCACAGCGGCGATGTGCCAGGGCAACAAGCTGGAGAAGGTCCGCGAGGAGTTCCCGCAGCGGTTCTTCGACGTCGGGATCTGCGAGTCGCATGCCGTGGCCTTCGCCGCCGGCCAGGCCAAGGCGGGCTGCCGGCCGATCGTCGACATCTACAGCACGTTCCTGCAGCGGTCGTTCGACCAGATTTTCCAGGAGGTCTGCCTGCAGAACCTGCCGGTCGTGTTCATGATGGACCGGGCGGGCCTGACCGGCCCCGACGGGCCCACGCACCACGGTGCCTTCGACATCGGCTCCATGCGGCTGTTTCCCAACATGACGGTCCTCGCCCCCGGGGACGAGCACGACCTCGTCGCCATGCTCGACTGGGCGCTGGAGCAGCCGGGGCCGGTGGCGATCCGCTATCCGAAGGCGGGGGTGGAGACGCATGACGGCACGCGGGTCCCGATCGAGGCAGGCCGGGCAGAGATGCTCGCCGAGGGGCAGGATGGGCTGATCGTCGCCTGCGGCACGCTCCTCGGCGAGGCGCTCAAGGCCGCTCTGCAACTCCGCCAGGAGGGCCTGGAGGTCGCCGTCGTCAACGCCCGGTTCGTGAAGCCGCTCGACACCGGGCTGTTGCTCGATCGCATCGAGGCCGCTCCCTGGACGGTGACCGTCGAGGAGAACGCCCTGCCGACGGGCTTCGGGAGCGCCCTGCTGGAGGCTGTCAACGACGCCCGCGCGGCCGCGGCCCTCGATCCGGCCACGGCCGAGCAGCACTGCGCCGGCGGGCCGATCGTTCGGCTCGGCCTGCCCGACCGGTTCGTCGAGCACGGTGAGCGGGGCGAACTCCTCGCCGCGCTCGGCCTCGACGCGGCGGGCATCGCCGCCACCTGCCGCCGGCTCGCGGGCCGCGATCCGCTGCCGGCCATGGCCCAGACCGCCGTCCACTCCCGCTGATCGCGCCGGGAACGCCTGCATGTCGACCGCGCCCTCCACCTCGCGGCTGCGACCGGGACACCCCTGCCCCGGGCAACTGTCCATCGCGCTCGTCGGCCCGGCCGACATCGCCGACGTGGCGATCGAGGCGGAGCGGATCGCCGCGCCGCTGGCCGCAGCGGGTCATCGCATCGAGCGGCTCTGCTCCCCGCGGGATGCCTGGGGCAGCGGCGGCGGCGCGCCGGCGGCGGACCTCGTCGTCGTCCTCGGCGGCGACGGCTCGATCCTGCGGACGGCGCGGTGGCTGGCCTACAGCCAGGTGCCCGTTCTCGGCGTCAACCTCGGCACGCTCGGGTTCCTCGCCGACGTGCCCAGGACCGAGGCGGCCGAGTCCGTGGCCGACATCCTCGCCGGCCGCTTCCGCCTCGTCGAGCACCTGATGTTCGAGTGCGAGATCGTCCGCGCCGGCCGGCGGCTGCTGCTCGAGCTCGGGCTGAACGAGGCCTCGATCCTCGCCGGGCCGCCGTTCTCGATGATCGAGATCGAGCTCTTTGTGGACGACGAACTGGCGACCACCTACCGGGCCGACGGCCTGATCGTCTCGACGCCCGTCGGCTCGACCGCCCACAACCTCTCCGCCGGCGGGCCGATCGTTCGCAAGGACATCGACGCGTTCGTGTTCACGCCCCTCAACCCGCACACCCTCTCCAACCGCACGGTCGTCGACTCCGCCGACAGGGCCTACGAGCTCCTCGTCCCCCGGCCCAACGCCGGCTCCGCCTGCGTCGTGGACGGCCGCGCGGTGGCGGCCCTCCTGCCCGGGGACCGGATCCGCGTCCGTCGTGCGGCCCCCAGATTCACCTTGGTCGAAACGGGCCGCCACGGCTACTATCGCACGCTCCGGGAGAAGCTCGGCTGGGGAGGCGGCCTGCGGGCCTCCGAGCCGGGCACGACAGGAGGTCGATGATGCGTGGGTGTTTTCTGGCCCTGTCTCTGGCCCTGGCGCTGGCCTGCTGCGGGCAGGTCGCGCCGGCCGCCGAGCCGGTGCTCCTGCGCTACCGCTACCGCGTCGGGGACCGGATCGACATGCAGGTCGCCCATCGGGCCCTGACCGAGACCACGATGAACGGCGTCTCGCAGATGGTCGAGACGCAGACCGACTCCACGAAGACCTGCCGCGTGGTCGAGGTCGGGCCGGAGGGCCGGGCGACGCTCGAATTCTCGGTCGACCGGGTGACGATGATCTCGCGAACGAGCGACAAGGGGGAGGTCCGCTGGGCGAGCGGCGGCCGCGAGGAGCCGCCGCCGGGCTACGAGGGGGTGCCGCTGAGCCTCGGCGTGCCGCTGACGCGGCTCATCATCGACGCCGACGGCCGCGTCATCGGCCGGCGCGACCTACGGCCCTGCCCGCCCGCCGCGACCGGGGACCTCGTCGTCGTCCCGCTGCCGGAGCAGGCCGTCAGCCCGGGGTTTGAATGGAACGTGCCCCAGGAACTCCTCCTCGAAGCGCCCGAGGCGGGTCGCAAGACGGTGCGGATCCGGCTGCGCTACCGGCTCGACTCGGTCCGCGACGGCCTGGCCACGATCGCCGTCGACACCACGGTGCTGACGCCCGTCGACGACCCGCGGCTCGAGTCGCGGCTCCTCGAGCGGATCTGGGACGGCACGATCGTCTTCGACATCGAGAAGGGCCGGGTGATTTCGCGGAAGACCGCCATCGACCGACGGGTCGTCGGCTTCGGCGGCCCGCAGTCGAGCCTGCGTTACCAGGCGAGTCAGGAGGAACGGCTGGCCCGCTAGTGTCCGTGGACAAAGCCCTCCATGGCCTCCACGGTCTTTGTCCACGTGGCCGACCGGTGGGAAACGCCGAGGGTTTCCACTGTCGGTATTCCGCGCATCCTGCTCCGGCAGACTTGTTCCACAGCCCGCTCCTACCTGGAGCATCCAAATAGTTGACACAACGCTCCGCCGGTTCGGGGCTGCCCATGCCCTCTCGCCCGGACGTTCACTCCAGGCATCCATGCCCGCCGCTCACGCGGAGGTGGCTGCGCCGGCGCACGGCAGTCAGCTCGCCCGCAGCAGGTCCTCGACGCGGCGAATCGCCTCCTCGACGTCCCACGACGCATCGGCGAGCACGATCTGCGCCCGGCCGGCGACCCACTCGTTCACCGCCTTCTCGGCGGCGATGACGGTCGAATGGCTGCGCCGGCCGAAGTAGCCGCCGATGTCGGTCAGCGCCGCCCGGGTGTGCTTGCGGGCGAGGAACATCGCCAGCATCCGCGGGTGGCTCACGGCCTTCGCCCGACGGGCCGACTGCAGCGTGCCTGACTCGATGCCGAATGCCTTACAGACGGCCCGCTCGATGTCGCCGATCCGCACGCCCCGGCCACTGGCCCGGACGAGGTCGGCGAGCGCCTCCTCGGCCATCTCCAGTCCGATCGGCATGCCGAGCATCAGGCTCGACGCCTCCAGGCGGTTGACGGCACCGCTCAGTTCCCGGGCATGACGCGTCA
The DNA here is from genome assembly GCA_014192425.1 of Planctomycetia bacterium. Classification (NCBI taxonomy): domain Bacteria; kingdom Pseudomonadati; phylum Planctomycetota; class Planctomycetia; species Planctomycetia bacterium. The sequence goes on from BJHK01000003.1 coordinate 180,392, forward strand.
TCTGGCTGGCGACGTAGTGGATCACATCGGCGGGCATCTCCAGCCCGCGGGCCGCGCACAGGCCGGCCACGATTCCCCGCCGGACCTCGTAGTCCGGCGGAAGGATGCGGGCCGTCATGCCGCCGCGCAGCCGCGTCAGCAGGTCGGCCCCGAGCCCGTCGATCGAATCCGGCTCGCGATCGCAGGAAAAGATCATCTGCCGCCCCTGCCGCTGCAGGTGGTCGATCGTCTGCTGGAGTTCCACGAGCGTCGCCCGCTTGCCGACGAAGAACTGCAGGTCGTCGACCAGGAGGAGGTCGGCGTTGCGGCAGGAGCGGCGGAAGCCGGGCAGGCCGCTGCCATGCAACGCCTGGAGGAATCCGCTGGTGAACTGCTCCGCGGACAGGAGCGTGATCGTCGCCCTGGGATGCAGCCTGCGGACACGTCCGCAGATGCCCTCGAGGAGATGCGTCTTCCCGACCCCGCTGGGACCGTGGATCACCAGGGGAGACATCTCCCCCGGGCGTCTCACGACCAATTCGGCCGCTCCGAAAGCCATGCGGTTGCAGGGGCCGACGACGAAGCCCTCGAGGTCGAGCGAACGCCGACGCCCCGCCGGCACGGCGGACTCGTCCCGCGGACCGTCCGCGGGCATCGGCGTCCGCTCAGCCGAGCGGACGCGGCGGCGGGCTGACCCGCGCTGTCCGGCCGGCGCTGGGGCTGGATTCGCCGCCGATTCGGCTTCCAGTGGCCGCCATTCGAGCATCGCCTCCGGCCCGCAGATGTCCGCGATCGCGGCCGCGCATTCGCCGGAGAACGTCCGCCGCAGCCAGTCGTGCGTAAATCCAGCCCCGGCGTGGAGCACGACCCGGAGCGGCCTCCCGGTCGCGCTCGAATCGGCCTCGATGCGGGTCGAATCCCCGAACCACACGGCGAACCGCTCGGCCCCGATTCGCTCGCGAATGGCAGCCTCGATGCGGCCGGCCAGAACCCCTGGCCCGCTGGCCGACGCGGTTCCTGCATCCGTGCGTTTCGCCATGGCTCCATCCGACGTTCTAGTCGCGGAACGTGCGGTTTCGGCCGCCGCGTGCGGCGGCCGAAACCGCATTCATCCATGGCCCGGCATCGCTCCGAGCCTCCCCGACGGCGCGGAGTATAGGAGTGCTGTCAGTGCTGTCAAACCACCGGCGCATCTCGCGAACGGGAGCGGGTTTCGCGCCGGCGCTGGGGGTTCGAATTCGATCCGCTATACTCTCGGCTCGTCCCGCGGCGGCGTCCAGGCGCCGGACGCGCGGCAACTGCCGACGCACGTCGACGTCGCATCGCATGGCGCCCGAGACGGACTCTTCGGGAACAACACTCATGCAACGCTCCACTCGGCCCTCTTCTGCGCCGCGATCCCGCTCCATGACCCGGTTCCCCTCCGGCTTTCGTGGCCACTGCTGTCGCGTGATCTGTGCGGTCATCGCCAGCGGTTGCGCAGGTGCGGCGACGGTGCGTGCCGTGGCCGCCCAGATCGCGGAGTCCGTGCTCGTGGAGCCCACCGTGCCCGGCACCGGCTGGCTCGGCATGAAGGTCGGGGCGTCGCCGGAACCGGGCCGCTGGATCGTCACCGAACTGGCTGCCGATGGCCCGGCGGCGGTCGCGGGGATTCGCGTCAACGACGAGATCCGGGCGATGCACGGCCGGGACCTGGCAAGCCTCGACGAGGTCGCCCAGGCCGTCACGGCGGTTGCCGCCGGCCAGCAGGTGCCGATCGCCGCGGCACGCGAGGGGAGGCCGTTGGAGTTCGTGCTCGTCGCGCAGCCGCGGCCCACGCGGCCCGGCACCCCGCCACTGGCGGCCGGTGCGGCCGGAGCCGGGGTCGTGCCCGCCGCGGGGACGGACTCGGGAGACCGCTATCCGCAGCCGGTGCCGGGCAGCCGGTTCGGAGGCGGTGCGGCCGCTCCTGCGAATCCCGCGTTGCCCGTCGCTCCGCTGCGCTCATCCCCTGACGCTGCGTCGCGCACGGTCGTGGATGCGGCACCCGCACGGACCTTCGACACGCCTGCACCGACCGGGCCGGCCAACTGGGGAGCCGTTCAACCGGGCCCGACCGTCGCGCCGCGGGCCGTCGCGCCGTCCAGCCGGCCGCCGGCCGCATTTCCCGGCACGAACCCGGTGGCAGGATCGCGTTCTCGCGGCCGCACCGCCCTCGGCGTTCGCACCGTTCCCATCGATGCCCCGACCCAGGCGCGGTTCCGACTGCCTCGGCCCAGCGGGGCCTATGTCATCGGCGTGGTCGGGGAGTTGCCGGCCTGGAAGGCGGGCGTGCCCGCCGGCAGCGTGATCGTCGCGCTCGGCGAGCAGCCGGTGAACTCTCCCGAGGAGCTGACGCAACTGGTCGCCAGCGGCCCGGTCGATCGACCGCTGCCGATTCAGTACGTGCTGCCGGGCGGGGAACAGAAGCGGGCCGAGGTCGTGCTGCAGTCGCTCGACCTGCCGCTGGAACGGGCACTGGTCGGCCCCGGGACGGAGACGGTGCCGCCGCCGGCGGTTCGGCGATCCGAACGCCCCCTCGCCCCCGCCGACGACGCGACGGCACCCGGCCTGCACGACGAGGTGCGCCGGTTGCGCGAGCGGATCGACTGGCTGGAGCGCCGGCTCAACGCCCTCGAGCCGCGGACGCCCTGAGCGCGCGACACGCGCGTCAGGCGGCGGGCGCGTCGGCGCGGCAGCCGGCCGACGACGGCAGGCCATGGTGGGCCAGTTCATCGTCGAGCGGCACGCCCGGTGGTCCGGGCAGGGCCGCCGCCCAGCGGGCGACCCGGGACGGCTCCTTGCGCACCCGAGTCTCACCGGGGCGATGACCGCCGGCGGTGGCCCAGGCCTCGGCCTCTTCAGACAAGTGTCGCAGCAGCCGCTCGACCCCGGCCCGATGCCGTTCGATGCCGTCGCGGTCGAGGTCGGCTGGAATCGCCAGCGGCCGACTGATGATGCCCCGCGCCCGAGTCCACGGCCGCGGGATGGCGAACCGGTCCCAGGTCGCGAGCCGCCACGGCCGCTGGTAGCCGAGCCCCATGGCAACGATCGGGATGCCGAGCGTGCTCGCGAGGAACACGCAGCCGGCCGCCAGCCGGCGTCGCGGGCCGCGCGGCCCGTCGGGCGTGATCGTCAGGCTGCCCGCTGCCGCCCGGGCCGCGAGCTCGCGCAGGGCCGCCGAGCCTCCCTGGAACGTGCTCCCGCGGACCGTGCCGAAGCCCATCATGTGGGCCACGCGGGCGAGGATGTCGGCATCCCGGTGGCGCGAGAGGAGCATCGAGATGTTGCCATGGCCGCGCAGGTAGAGCGGCAGCAGGATGTTCTCGTGCCAGAAGACGTAGATCTTCGCGCCGCGAAATCCCGGATCGACGGGATCGGCCTCGACGTCTCCGAACGCCACGCGGCAGTCGAGGGTCGCCATCCACTGGCGAATGCAGGCCGTGGAGACGAGCGACCAGGCGCCGATCGCGAGGGGTGTGTTTGGTTTCATCTGCCTGTCGTCCTTGCTTGGGTCGGCCCCGGGCGGCCGGCGTCCGGTCATTCCTCTGCCAGCGGCCAGGTGCCCTCGAAGACTTCCTCGGCCGGACCGGTCATGAACACGCTTCCCTCGGGCACCCACTCCAGGTCGAGCCGACCACCGGGCAGGTCGGCCGCCAGCGCCCGCCCGGTCCGGCCGGTGATCGCGCCGGCGACGCAGACCGCCGCGGCGCCTGTGCCGCAGGCCATGGTGATGCCGCTGCCGCGCTCCCAGGTCCGCATCCGCACCTGGCCGGCGCCGAGGACCTCGACGAAGTGCACGTTCACGCGGCGGGGAAAGATCGGGTGCGTCTCGATCCGCGGGCCCACCTGCTCCAGCGGGACGCGGCCCACGTCGCGACAGTAGAAGACGACGTGTGGATTGCCCATCGACACGCAGGTCATGCGCGGATCGAGGCCGCATGCATCCCACCATGGCTCCCGGTCGGCAAGCGCCGGACAGAACGCGTCGGCCACGCGGCCGCCCGCCGCGGCGACGACGGGGATCCCGGTCGGCTCGAGCAGTGGCGGACCCATGTCGACGCGGACCTGCGCGGTCCGCGGGCCGGTCGGGGTGACGACGAGCGTGAGCACGCCGCGGCCGGTCTCGATCGTCACGGCGCCGGGAGCGGCATGCCCCCGCGCCACGACGAGGTGCGCCACGCAGCGGACGCCGTTGCCGCACATCTCCGATTCACTGCCGTCGGCGTTGAACATCCGCATCCGTGCCGCCGCGACCGGCGCCGGCTCGACGAGAATCAGCCCGTCGGCGCCGACGCCCCGGTGCCGGTCGGCGATCCGCGGCGCCAGCGCCGCCGGATCGGCGGGGCCGCGCTCGGCGAAGCAGTCGATGTACACGTAGTCGTTGCCCGCCCCGTGCATCTTCACGAATCGCAGCAGTCGTTCCGGCATGGTCGGGTCCCATGGGTCATGCGGCGTGACGTGCCGCGGCGGCATGCTAGCAGCCCCGGGCCGGCTCGGGCAGTTCATCTCGGCGGCTCGCGCCGCCCCGTCGCGATCCGCCCCGCGTTCCCCTGCCGGGCCTGGAGCCGCTGCAGCGCGCCGGCGAGCGTCGGAAAAGCCTCGGTCGTCGCGTTCGGCTCGGCGAGCGTGCCGTCGACGTGGACGAGGAGAAACTGGCCGCTCGCCCCGCCGAGGAGCCGCTTCACCGCCGGCAGCTGGGTCTCCGAGTCCCCCATGATGGAGCGGAAGGTGAGGTTGACGTTGGAGTCGAAGTCCACTTCGCCCGCCCCGACCAGGCTGATGGCGTCGCCGGACAGCTCGATGTTGTCGAGGTACGCCCGGGGGCCCTCGATGCGGAAGTCGACCACGCTGCTGCTGAAGGCGTTTCGATCCGGCGCCTTGACGCGCAGGATCTTGAGCAGCGACACCACCACCGACAACTCGTAGATGTCGGCATCGCGGAGCCGCACCTGGCCGCGACCGGCCAGCGAATGCATGCCCCCGCGCGAGCCGGTGAGCTCCAGCGTGCCGAAGACCCGGCCCCGGTAGCGGTTCGGCCGGCCGCTGGCGTCGGCCACCATGCGCTCCAGGTCGGCCTCCGCCAGGCTGGCGCTGATCGCGAAATCGTTTCGCGCGGAGAGCGCCACGCTGCCGTCGAGTTGCAGCGTCCCGGCGCCGAGCCGGGCCGTGAGCCGGCGGGCGGATCCCGGCTCGCGGGCCGCGGCGGCTCCGAAGCGGACGCCGTCCTCGTCCATCAGCAGCGGTCCCTTGATCGTGGTCAACTGCAGCCCGCGCCACGTCGCATTGTCGATCGCCAGGTCACCGGCGGTCCACCATGTCCGGCCGTCGCTCTGCCCGCGCAGCCGGATGCCGCCGTGCACGTGCTCGAGCGCGGCGCCAACGTCGAGCGTGGCCTCCTGGACGTCGACGTGCATGTCCCACGCCGCGGCCGCCGGCCCCGGGACCATGACCCGCCGGCCGTCGGGCTGTGGCACCGGCACGGGCTGCGTGGAATAGACGTCGAGCGTGCCGGCGAGCGACACCAGCCCCCCGAGCCGCACCCCGGCCACGGCCCCGCGCAGGCCGGCGGGAAGCGCGTCGAGCACATCGTGATCCGCCCTCACCCGGTCGGCGGTGAGTCGTGTGAACGACACCCGCCAGCCGCCGTCGGGCTGGAACTGGCAGTTCCCCTCGGTGGCGACGGTCGTCCGGTCGTGGACGCCGCGCACGCCCTCGAACCGCAGCAGGCCATCCTTCCAGACGAGCCTGCCGCGCAGCCGTTCGAGCCGGTAGGGAAACCATGCGGGCTCGATGGAGACGGTGTCTCCCAGCGGCGTGGCGGAGAGCTCGACGGCGGTCTGGCGGCCACGGATGCGGTGGCGGACCGTGGCCGTGAACTCGGCGTTGCCGCGCGGATCGACGTCGTCCCAGATTCGGCGCATGCCGAGCGGCAGCGCCCCGCGCAGTTCCGGCTCGAGCACGACGCCCGTGCCCGCGAGATTCAACGTCAGCTCGCCGTCGTCGTCGCCGTGCGGCTCGAGGACGCCCGAGCAGCGGATCTCCCCCGTGTCGTTCGTGCCCACCATGTCGTGGATCGTCCAGCGCCCCCGGTCCATGCGGATCACGCCACTGACGTTCGACAGCGGGTAGGGGAAGCCGGCGTAGCAGAGCGTGCAGCGATCGAAACGGATGCCGAGCGAGTTGGCATGGCCGCCGGAAACGTGGGGGCCGCGCTCGTGGCGGAAGACGAACCCGAATCCGCCCGCGGCCCGCAGAGCGCGGACGATGTCGGCGCTCCGCTGGGGGAGCGCGGCCAGCAGCGCGTCGTCGATCTGCAGCCGCTCGCCGCGGACCTCCACGAATCCCGGGGCCCCCGCCGTGCCGGTCGCCAGCCGGCCATCCACCTGCACCGGCTGACCGCCGGCCTGGCCGGCGAGGTGCATGTCGAGCTGTCCGTCGCGGTAGGTCACCGTGCCCACGGTCCGATCGAGGCGATAGGGAAACCGGTAGTGGGTGAGCGAGACGTTTCGGCAGCGGACGGCGATGTCCGGATGCAGGACACCGGACCGCCGCGCCACCTTCGCCGTGACGTCGACCTCCCCGGCCGGGAGCAGCCGGCTCCACTGGCGGGCCACCACCTCCGGCAGGAGCGGCTCGAACTGCCTGCCGACGACGAGCTTCTCCGCATCCAGCGCCAGATCGAAGTCGGCCCGCGGGTGCCAGCCCGACACGCGGCCCGAGCCGGTGAGCAGCGTCGAGCCCGAGTGGGCCCGGAACCACTGCCAGGAGATCCCCCCTCTGTCGGCCGTGAACGCCGCGGTCGCGTCACTGACCGACAGCGCGACGGATGGATGCTCGAACCGTCCCCCCTCGAGCTTCCCGTTGACGGTGAACGCGGCGGCGTCGAGCGCGGAGAGGAACCCGGAAGCGCGGCACTCGACGGCCAGTCGCCCCTGGACGGCGTCGCACCAGCGGCGCTGATCGGCCGCCAGCGGTAGCCAGGCGCTGGACCGCCGCGACAGCTCAATCGCCTGCACCGCGCCCGCGATCTCGAAGGCCCCGGTGGCAGGCACGAGCCGGCCGCTGAAGCCCGCCCGGTCGAAGAGATCGGCGGAACACTGGCCGGTCAGGGTCGTCGTACCGTCGGCGCCCGCGGGGCGAATCTCGATCGCGATCGACCGCAGGCTGGTCCGGGCCCGCTGCCGCAGGTCCTCGACGACGAGCGTGCCGTCCTCGACCACGATCGGCAGAGCCGCAGAGCCGGTGCCACGTCGGGCGAGGGTTGCGACGTTCCAGCGGCCGTCGGCCGTGCAGGTGGCATGGAGGAGGGGGCGGCGGATGCGGACCGCCGTGATCCGCGGCTCTCCCGAACCCAGTTCGGCGAGCGTCGCCGTGCAGGCCAGCATCAGTTCCTCGACCACCAGGATCCGGCGCCGGTCGGCCGGCGCGGCAGGATCGACGAACGTCACGCCCCGGGCGACGATTCCTTCGCCCTGCACGACGGCGGCCGATCGCACCTGAACGACGAGCCCGGGAAACTCCCCCTGCAGCCGCGCCTCGAGCCGCTGTCGGATCACCTCCCCGAGCTGGCTCGACCCGATCGCGCCGGCGGCGACGATCCCGGCGACGGTGAGCGGCAGCGCCCAGCGGACGATCGTCCAGAGGATGTCGGCGAGCGGTTTCACGATGGTGGCGATGGGGGCGCGCGCAAGTCCCGCGGGGCGTGAACGGGGGCGGGAGGGTAGGCCCGGGTTCAGAGTGGGTCAAGCGGCCACGGGCTTCGCCCAGCCTGCCGGAAACAGCCGTTTCCCCCAGCCCCCCCCGTGTTATGATGCCGCTCTTTCCGACACGTTCTCCGGGGGTGACCCGCATGCATGCGAACCAAACCAGCCGTCATTCGACGACGACAGACGGCACGCCGTTCAACGCCCAGCGACTGCTTTGGGCGGGCTTCATGGCGATCCTCGCCGCCGGTGTGGGATTCGCGATCCGTGGCGGCATCCTCGGCCAGTGGGCCGAACAGTACGGCTTCACGCAGACGGAACTGGGGGCGATCACCGGTGGCGGGCTGACCGGCTTCGGGATCATCATCCTCCTCTCCAGCCTGATCGCAGACCGCATCGGCTTCGGGAAACTGATGTTCGCGGCCTTCGTGATGCACCTCGTCTCGGCCGGGCTGACGCTCGCCACCGGAGCCGCCTTCGCGGCCGGCGGGAAGCCGCTCGCCTTCCAGTGTCTGTTCTGGGGCATGTTCCTCTTCGCCATCGGCAACGGCATCGCGGAAGCGGTGGTGAACCCGCTGGTGGCGACGCTGTTCCCCAAGAACAAGACCCACTATCTCAATATCCTGCACGCCGGCTGGCCCGGCGGCCTGATCCTCGGCGGCCTCGCTAGCTACTTCATGGCCGGCTCCGACGCCACCAAGCCGGTCTCCTGGCAGGTGCAGATTTCACTGTTCCTCATCCCGGTCGTGCTCTACGGACTGATGATGCTCGGGCAACGGTTCCCCAAGAGCGAAGCCGGAGATTCGGGAGTGTCGTTCCGCGACATGCTCGGGGAACTGGGCCTCATCGGTGCGGCGGTCATCTGCTGCCTGCTGGCCCTGTTTTTCAAGAGTGATCTCGGGCTGCCGCCGCTGGTCGCGGCCGGCATCGCCGCCGCCCTGCTGGCGGTGTTCGGCGCGGCCACAGGCTTCCGCTTCGGGCACCTGCTGCTCGGCTTTCTGCTGGTGATCCACGCCCTGGTCGGCTACGTGGAGCTCGGCACCGATTCCTGGATCTCCAAGATCACCGGCGCGATCATGGAGAGCAAGGCGAACGGCCTGCTGCTCTTCGTCTACACGTCGAGCCTGATGTTCATCCTCCGCTTCTTCGCCGGGCCGATCGTTGAGCGGATCTCGCCGCTCGGCCTGCTTGCCGTCTCCGCGATCCTCGGAGCCGTCGGCCTCTCGCTCCTCGGCAATGCCGAGGGGGCGGTAATGTGCGTCGTGGCCGCGACGATCTACGGCATCGGCAAGACCTTCCTCTGGCCGACGATGCTGGCGGTGGTGAGCGAGCAGTTTCCCAAGGGGGGAGCGATCACGATCGGCGCGGCCGGCGGCGTCGGCATGCTCGCCGCTGGCCTGCTCGGCACCCCCGGTATCGGCTTCCTCCAGGACAAGAACGCCTCGGAGCACCTCCAGGCGAAGAACGCGGCGGTGTTCGAACGCTACCGGGCGCCGAAGGAGAACGAGTTTCTCTGGCTCAAGGCGGCGGGCCTCGACGGTGCGAAGGTCGGCCTCCTCGAGGATGGCGGCAAGGAAGCCCAGCGGGCGCTCGCCCTGATGGAGAAGGAACAGGCGAAGCCGGAGGCCGTGGCCGCCCAGAAGCGGATCGTCGAGTGGTGGACGGAAACCGCGGCCCCGACGAGCGCGGATGACAAGCCGCTCGTGGAGGGCGCAGGCCTGTTCGGTGGCCGGCAGGCCCTGAAACTGACCGCCCTCGTGCCGGCGACGATGTTCGTCTGCTATGCGGTGCTCCTCGCCTGGTTCGCGATGCGGGGTGGTTATCGGGCCCGCGGCCTCGGGCACTGACGGCGACGAGACGAGCGCGGCGAAGGCCCCGATCGCGTCACGGTGCCGGCGGCAGGAGTTGGAGCCGGCCGTCGGCGGCGACGGTCACGCGAACGCCGCCGGGATAGTCGGTGATTCCGTTGCAGGCGTGTCCGGCCACTCCGAGCGCAGCAAGGCGTTCGTAGTGGCCGGCCTTCATGTCGCGCCGCGGCCAGCCCTCTCGTTCCCAGAGCGCCGCGAACATCTCGGCGACGAGATGCGGATCGAGGCCGCGGAGGCGGGACGTGTCGAGGACGACACCCCCGGCTGGACGCCGGCTGCAATGATTCTCCAGCAGGCGCTCCCCCGCGCTTCGCAGGGCGGCCGCCAACCGCCCCACCTGATCGCCCAGCCGCACCAGGGACGCGGTTGCCGCCGGATAGGGCCCTGCCACGCAGCGCGCCAAGATCTCGCGGCGGATGAAGTTGCGACTGAACCGGACGTCGCCGTTCGACTCGTCTTCGCGCCACGCCTCGGCCGTGGTCATGAGAAACGTCCGCGCGTCGGCCCGCGGCACCTGCAGCAGGGGCCGGACGAGCGCGACCCCCGGACAGAGTTCGCGGGCGGGCCGCATCCCCGCCAGCCCGGCGGGCCCGGTGCCACGCAGAATGCGATGCAGGATCGTCTCGGCCTGGTCGTCGGCCGTGTGGGCGACGAGGACGTGGCGTGCGGCGCGGTCGCCGGCCGCCTGCTCGAGGAATGCGTACCGCAACCGTCGGGCCCGGGCCTCCAATCCCTCCCCTCCGCCTTCATCCGCGTCACGGACGGCCACGTGCCGCCAGATGAACTCCAGGCCGAGCCGCTCGGCGAGGGCCGCGACGAACTCCCGATCAGCGGCCGCGGCCGCGCGCAGATCGTGCTCGGCGTGGGCGACGACGATCCGCGCCCCGGCCGGCGCGACCTCCGCCAGTGCCAGGAGCAGGGCCACGCTGTCGGCGCCCCCGGACACGCCGACCAGGAGCGGCGATCCCCAGACCGCGGCGCCCAGTTGCATGCGCAGCGCAGCGGTCACGGGCTCGGCATCGCCTCGGGGAGTGGTGACTGAGTGATTCACGGCTGGCCTGTTTCCCCCATTCTGCCAGCCCCGCGGCCGCCGCGGTACGGCGTCGGGCGGGCGAACCGGCATTGAGCGGGCCCGGGCGACGGACTAGTCTCCGGCCCGGTTCGCGGCCACCACCCCCAGGAATTCCGCCATGCGCTCCCGGCCCGTGTTCGTCGCCGCCCTCGCGGCCCTGCTCCTGCTCCCGCAGGCGGGCTGCTCCATGCTCATGACGGCCGCCTACCTGCTGGAGCCGGCCGACGTGCCGGCCGAATTCGCCGGCCTGACGGGAAAGCGGGTCGCGGTGGTCTGCAAGCCGATCGTGGAACTGGAATTCAGCGATGCGAACTCGGCCCGCGAACTGGCCGGACTGGTCGGCGCACAGATCGAGACGGCGGTCCGCAAGGCCAAGGTCGTGAAGCAGCAGGAGGTCGCCCGCTGGATCGACGAGCATGCATGGGTGGACTACCCAACGCTCGGCAAGGCGCTCGATGCCGACCATGTCGTCGGCATCGACCTGGAGGGCTTCCGGCTCCACGAGGGATCGACGCTGTACCGGGGCAAGGCATCGGTTCACATCCGCGTCTTCGACGTGAAGAAGAAGTCGCTGGTGTTCGAGAAACGGTTGGACGACTACACATTCCCGACCGACAGTGCGATTCCGGCGACCGACCGCACGGAGGTCCAGTTTCGCGGCTTGTTCCTCCAGATGCTCTCCCTGCGCATCTCCCGCTGCTTCCACGCCTACGAGAGCCGGGAGACGTTCGCGAGCGAGAACCTGACGTTCTGACTTAAGCGCCTGTCGGGCCATCCATGGCCCCGACAGGCTTATGCTCTGTGTATCGCGCCTGCGAGGCCGAGGCTCGCCAAGCAGACCGAGGCCATCGCCGAGGGTCTGCGTGTTCATACCGCCGAGGCTCGCCAAGCAGACCGAGGCCATCGCCGAGGGTCTGCGTGTTCATACCGCCGAGGCTCGCCAAGCAGACCGAGGCACGAGGCCGACGGTGCTGCGTGCAGTGGCGTGTGGTTGGACGCGAGCCGGATGGGGGCACGCGCAGGAGTCGGTGAACTTTGCCTGCGCCGCAGGACGCACCATCCCGCAGGAGATCACACCGGCAAAGTCCGCCGGCGACGAGCATGCCCCCATCCGGCGCACACCCCCCGTCCGCCCGGCAACCGCGGCCGGCTTCAGAGGTTCTTCAGCGGCCGCGACGGCTTGGGCGGAGCGAGCTTCTGCTTCCTGTCATCCGCGGGCAGCCCCGGCATGCCGCCGTTGCCCCCTTCCCGCTCCCGCCGATTCTGCACGCCGGTGTTGGACTCCGTCCACCGGTAGCCCAGCGGGATCCGCAATTCCTCTGCCGCCAGGTGCGCCCACGGCGTGCCAGCATGCTCCTGCACCGTGCGCTCCAGGTACATCGTCGCCTGCTTGGCGAGCTTCTCGGTCTGCGACCCGACCGCAGCGACGTCGGCGGCAGGCTCCAACGTCCAGGTGTCGCTGTTCGCGTTCTTGAACTTCATCCCCGCCTTGGCCTGCGCGAGCACGATGTTGTAGGCGTCGGTGCGGATCTTGGCCGCCAGCACGCGGCCCATCGCCAGGTCGTAGCCCGCCTGCCAGCGCTTCGACCTGATCTTGCTCCGGTCGGCGGCACCGGAATTCAGGATCGAATACAGCCCATCGAGCTTGGGCTGCAGCCGGGCGGCGGCCTTCTGGGCCTCGGTGAAGGCGGTCACGAGCGCCGCTTCGTCCTCACGCGGAAAGACGGTTCGCGGCGCCTCGAGCTGCGCGATCTGCGAGCCACGGGCCGCCTCCACAAGGGCCTTGACGGCCCTGTTCTCGAAGATCATCTGGTCGATCTTGGCCGTCGAGACGTAGTCCGGCCTGTAGGCCTCCATCGCCTCCGGGTCGAAAAACCGGCGCAGCCGTGAGGCCATGGGGGCCGTGGCCGCGTCGCTGACCCGCCCCCGGTTGCCGCGATTGGCATGCACGGCGAAGTAGATGCCTCCGGTCTCGGCGCACAGCCGGCACAGGCTGAAGGGGCCGAAGCCCGACTCGATCGCCTCCTCGGCCTCGCGACTGCTTCGCACCTGCACGTGCTCGGGATAGAGCGTCTCGGGTCCCTGGTCCACCTCGGCCCATTGCTCGCCACCGGTGTACTTCGGATCGAACTCGACGAACTTCATCTTCACGTCACGCCGGCCGAAGGGCGCCGGCACGCCGACCACGTAGACGGGAATGCCCTGCGACTTGCAGGCGTTCGCTGTCGTCTCCGCGCTGGCCTGGTCGTTGCCGACCTCGTCCGTGAAGGCGACGATCATCGCGTTTCGGCGCGGGGTCCCGGTCCGTACCGGCCGGGCCTTCTCCGCGGCGACGCGGATCGCCGTGAACGTCATTTCGACCCCTGAATCGTCGATGTCGATCGTGCGAATCGCCTCCACGACGGCCGTCGGGTCGCGGGTCGGCTCGTCGATCACCGCCCTGACGGTCTGCCCGTAGGCAAAGATCATGTGCACGAGGTCGGGCCTGTTCTTCTCCGAGCCGTCGGCATTGATCTCGCTGAACACCCTCTCCAGCCGCGCGGCGATCTCCTGCCGCTGAGCCGCCAGGCTCACAGAGCGATCGAAGACCCAGCAGATGAGCACCGGCCGCTGCTCCAGTGCGGCGGCGATCTCGATCGTCAGCCGGTCCACCGCGCCGCTCGCACCCGTCGTGCCGACCCCGACCGCCCCCTTGACCGTCATGGTCGCGTCGGCCTCCAGACCGACCGGCAGCGGCTCGAGGGGCTCGATCTTCACCTCCGACGCGGGATCCTCGCTCGTCTCCACCGGGACGACCGACTCCTCGGCCACGACCGCCGCCACCGACTGGGCCACCGCGTCCCCGACCTCGCTCTCCGCTCCGATCGCGTCCTGCTGCTCGGCGGACGGGGCGATCGCGGAGAGGTCGATGTCGATGGCAGGTTCCTCGACGATCGGCACCGTTTCGATCGCGGTCGCCACCTGCCGTCGCGGCCCCTCGGGCAGCCCGATGAAGCCCAGCCCGAGCAAGAGGGCGACATGGGCGGCCAGACTCAGCGCCCAGGCGGGGGTTTCTCCGTCGAGCGCCGACTCGCGGCCCGCTGTATTCGCCTCGGCAGTCTTCGCCACCCACCCCATGGCCGGTTCCCGCTCGATTTTCGCCGAACCGTCGTCCGCCCACCGGTGATCCCGACCTGACAGACGTTTTTTCGACGTACTCACTGTATTCTATCCACTGTCGGGATTCCCTGACGACTGTACTCGTTTTCCCGGGCCAAGGTTCATCCCACCAATGTCGAGGAAGCGAATTATCCGGTTTCGGGCCGCTCCGGGGCATGCCTACGGCCGCTTTTCCATGTGTGCCGGCTGGCTCTTGGGGCTCGGCCTGCTGGCAGGCCCGCACTGCCTCGACCACGGCCCCGGGTTCCATCGTGCCGCGGCCGCGGATTCCGCTGTCGCGGACCCGGCCGCCGCCGAGGCGGAGAAGGCGGAGCCGGCAGCCGCCCCGGCCCAGTCCCAACTGCCGGCCGCAGCGGAGGTCGAACTCGAAACCAGCGACGGCGTCGCGCTCAACGTCTGGCACTACCCGGGAAACGCGACCAACGCGGAGGGGGGTGGTGTCAGCGTCATTCTCCTCCACGACTTCGGCGGTTCGCACAAGGAAGTCGAGCCGCTCGCCACGGCGCTGCAGTCGATCGGTTGCGATGTCGTGGTGCCCGACCTGCGCGGTCACGGTGCGAGCCGCATCAGGCGCGTCGGCGGCCAGGAGAGCAAGGTCGAAGCCAAGGCTCTCAAGGCGCCGGAAGTCGAATTCATGGCCCACTCGCGCGGCAGCCAGGTCCGCGATCAGGCCGCGCAGCGTGGCGACGTCGAAACGACGAGAAACTGGATGATCTCGCAACAGCTCCCCATGGACCGACTGCACGTCGTCGGTGTCGGCCTCGGTGCCGCCCTCGCGGCGACATGGACGGCCGAGGACGCCAACTGGCCCAGCCTCGCCTCCGGCCCGCAGGGCAAACAGGTGCGCGGCCTGGTCATGATCGCGCCCCTGCTGGCGCCCCGTGGGCTGTCGTTGCTCAAACCACTGGAGCAGGAGACGGTCAGGCGCACGACGCCGATCCTGATCCTCGGCGGGCGGAGCGACAAGGACGCCGACCGGGCCTTCGATCAGCTCAAGCGCCAGCGGCCGCAGGCGTGGTTCAAGCGCCCGGCCAAGGGCAAGGTGGAACGGGCCGAGAAGCTCGAAGACGCGTCGAAGGCGACGCTGTTTCAGATCGAGCTCGACTCCGGTGCGGAAGGAGAGAAACTGGCCGCGGAGCCGGGCGTGGCGGAGGCCATCGAGCGGTTTCTTTCCCTCACGAAGCCGGCGCAGAAACCGCGGCGCTGACCGGCATCAGGGCAGGCGGAGTTCCATCCCCGGGACGACGAGGGCGGGAGACCGCAACCGATCCCGGTTCGCCTGCCAGATCCGCTCCGCTTCCCGTTCATCGCCGTAGAATCGCCGGGCGATCGTGGCGAGGGTTTCCCCCGCTGCGACTCGCACCGCCGCCGGTCGGGCCGGCCCGACCGGCGTGGCGACGGGCGCGGCCTCGGGGCGGGCGAGCCAGGGTTCCGGTGCCGCCGTGGAGGGTCCCGCAGGCACCGGCGTCGCGACGACGTGCGGCCGGCCGGGCAGACCACCGGCCGGCGGCTCGATGACGGTGCCCGGATCGGTCATGTCGCCTTCCCCCGCCGGCACCACAGTCCATGGCGGGGGCAGCCGCAATTCGAGACCGATCGGCAACACCCGCGGATCCTGGAGCCGCTCCCGGTTGGCGTTCCAGATCGCGCCGGCCGCGGACGGATGGCCGTAGTATCGGGTCGCGATGCCCTCCAGGTCGTCGCCGTCGCGAACGACGCACGACGCGGGGACGAGCGCGTCGGGGAGCGGGCGGGGAGCGACGGCGGGCCGGGAAGCGGCCGACCAGGACACCGTGGACGGCGGCCGCTGGGCATCGAGCAGGGCGGGCGGCGGAATGTCTAGCATCGAACGGTAGGCGGGTTCAACCTCGGGCGCCGCGGCGCTGGGCAGCGGGGCGGCCAGCGCCGGCGGAGGCGGCGGCGGCAGGTAGGCGGACCGGACCGGCAGGCCGCTGCCCGGCGAAAGTTCCGACTCCGGCACGGGGAAGACCGGTCCGGCGACCGGCGCGGCCGGAGCCACTGCCGGATCCTCGGCCCCGCCCTCGGCCACGGGCATTGCCGGCGCCGGCGCGAGAGCCTCCTGCCCCGTGTGCTGCGCGCGCAACGCGACGGCCGACGCCAACTCCTGCGCCAGCGGCGAACAGAGGACGACCCCCCCGGCCACCATCGCCAACCCGCCGCCGAGCCGCAGCATCGATACGAACGACATGGGACACGGTTCCCGTGGAGCGGACACCCGGCCAGGTGCCTCCCACGTCTCAACCATGCCCGGCGAACCCTCGCCGCAGGGGCCGTGAAGCCCCGCG
Organism: Planctomycetia bacterium; assembly: GCA_014192425.1. Classification (NCBI taxonomy): domain Bacteria; kingdom Pseudomonadati; phylum Planctomycetota; class Planctomycetia; species Planctomycetia bacterium. The sequence continues at coordinate 196,500 of BJHK01000003.1, forward strand.
GCACCGGTCCCGCCCCGGCCCGCGACCGGTCATCACCGGCACGACCGGCACGACCGGCACGACCGGCACGACCGGACGCCCGCCCGCGACCGGCGGCTCAGGCGGGCCGCGGCGCCGCGCGGCCGGCGACCTGCTCCGCCGCCGGGGCGAAGCGATGCTGGAGCCAGAGCACGATCGGCGAGGCGATGTAGACCGTGCTGTAGGTGCCGGTGATGATGCCGACGAGCATCGTGAAGGCGAAGGCATGGATGCCCTGACCGCCGAACAGGTACAGGATCAGCGTCGCCAGAAACGCCGTGCCCGAGGTGAGGATCGTGCGGCTCAGGGTCTGGTTCACCGCCCGGTCGATCATGTCGGCCGTGACGAACGGGCTCTTGCCGCGCAGTTCCCGGATCCGGTCGAAGATCACGATCGTGTCGTTGATCGAGAAGCCGACGATCGTGAGCAGGGCGGCGACGACATCGAGGCTGATCTTGAAGTCGTCGACCAGCGCCCAGCCGAGGAACGGGGCCACGAAGCTGCTCAACGCCAGGCAGGCCACGGCCACGAGCACGTCGTGCGCCAGGGCGACGACGGCAGCCAGCCCGAAGGCCACATTCTGAAACCTGACCCAGACGTAGAGCACGATCATCGCGAGGCTCGCGAGCAGCGCGTAGACCGCGGTCAGCTTGGTGTTGCCGGCCACCTTGGCGCCGATCGAATTGGCCGACAGGTAGACCGGCGTCTCGGCGAGGTCCTTGGCCACGCGCTCCAGCACCTTCTTCGCCCCCTCCGGCGGCAGCGCGGTCGAAAGCGACCACTTCTCGTAGGCCTTCGTGCGGCTCGTCATGCCGTTGGCCTCGAGCAGGTCGAAGGCCGCCCCCGTAAAGCCCTCCGCGGCCAGGGCCGCCTCGATCGTCGCCCGCAGCGTCGGTAGATTGATCCGCTCCGGAAACACGAGCGCCGCCCCGGTCGTGAGCGCCGCAGGATCGGCCGCGGCAGCCTTGCCCGCATCCTCCGCCTGGCGGGTCGATGCCGGCTCGCTGAACTGCATCGAGTAGGTGAGAAGCCGGCCGGGGAACACCTTGACCAGTGCCCGCTCCACGCCGTCCGCATCCCGGTTCGAGGTATCGATCTTGTATCGCGATCCGGCCACCGCGTCGCCCGACGTCACGGAGCTGACGGCCACGTCCGGCAGGCCCTCCGCGCCGGCGAGCGACTCCCGGACGGCACCGATCTCCAGCGACTGGTTCTCCTTGAACGCCACCTGCACGCTCGTCCCACCCGTGAAGTCGATGTCGAACAGCCCCTGGCCGCGCATCCAGGCGGCGGCCAGGCCCGCCGCGATGAACAGCAGCGAGGCGAGGATCGCCGGCTGCATCCAGGCCACGAACCTGAAGTCGGTCTGGCCGAACAGGCGTGCCATCGACAGCTGGGTGATCCACCGATTGCGTTCGGCGATGTCGAAGACGACCCGCGAGCAAAACACGGCCGTGAACAGGTTGAGCGCCAGGCCGAGGGCGAGCGTGACCGCGAAGCCCTTGAGCTGGTCGGTGCCGATGACGTACAGGATCACGGCGGTGATCAGCGTGGTCACGTTGGAGTCGAAGATCGTGGAGAAGGCCCGCTGGAAGCCGTTGCGGATCGCCATCCGCACGGCCGCTCCGCGATCCATCTCCTCGCGCATCCGCTCGTAGATCAGCACGTTGGCGTCGACCGCCATGCCGACCGAGAGGACGAGGCCGGCGAGGCCGGCGAGCGTGAAGGCCGCCTTGATCGAGATCATCAGCGCCAGCACGAGCACGATGTTGAGGAGCACGGCGAGGTCGGCCACGAACCCGGAGAACCGGTAGTAGGCGAGCATGAACGTCAGGACCACGATCGTGGCCAGGAGCATCGCCCGGAAACCCGACTGGATCGTGTCGGCCCCGAGCTGCGGGCTGATCTTCTGCTCGCTGATCGGCTGCTGCACGAGCGCGGCCGGCAGGCTGCCGGCGTTGAGGATTCCCACCAGCGACTCGACGTCCGACTGCTGGAAGTTGCCGGTGATCGTGCCGCGTGAGGAGATCGTGTCGTTGATCCGCGGAAACGACAGCAACTGGTCGTCGAGGAGGATGCCGAGGTTGCTGTGCAGGCCGTTGGCCGGATTGGGCAGGTTTTGGCCGGTCAGCACCTGGAACAGGGCCGCGCCGGCGGGATTGAACGCGAAGTCGACGCAGGGCCGCGTCGTGCCGGGATCGAAGCTGGTCGCGGCCCGCGTCAGGTAGCCCCCGGTGACGTTCATCTCGTCGAGCATCACCAGCGCCTCGGTCCGCTCGTCGGCCGTCGTCCTCGTCACCAGCCGGGCCCGCTCCGCCGCCTCGATCCTGTCGGTGTCGACCTGCACCCAGCGGGCGACGGGCCGGCCGTCGTCGATGACCGTCGTGCCGGCAGTGCGGCTGCCGAGCTCGATCGCCCGGGCATGCCGCGGATCCCGCGGATCGGCCGTGATCCGGAACTCCAGCACGCCGGCGCTCGAGACCTTCGTCTTGATCAACTCCACTTCGGCGGGATCGACGTCCGGGACGATGACCTCGATCTGGTCGAGGCCGAACTGGCGGACGGTCACTTCCTTCTGGCCGCCGGGATTCACACGGCGGCTGACGGCGGCGACGAGCTTGTCCATGTTGACCTGCGACGCGGGAGCGGCCACCTCGAAGCGGAGCTCACTGGCGTCCCCCTGCGGGATGCGGCCGAGGAGCCGGAGTGTCGCACCGTCGATGTCGAGTTTCTCCACGGCCTTGAGAAAGGCGTCCTGGGCGGCCGACGGCCCTTCGAGCCGGACGGCCAGCCTGTTGCCCTTGTCCGACGTCACCGTCCCCTTGACGCCTTCGGGCGCGGCAAGCAACCCCTCCAGCCGCGCGATGCAATCGTCCTTGACCCCGGCCGACTGCCGCGATTGGTCGATCTCGTAGACCAGGATCACGCCTCCCTTGAGGTCGATCCCCAGCCGGGGCGGCCAGCCGAACCAGCAGAGCACCCCGCCGACGGCGGCCGCCGCGAGGACCGTGGCCAGCCGGCCCCACATGTCGGCGGCCCGAAGCCGCGGGGCGACCAGCCGGGCAACGACCGTCGGCACGACAACGGACAGCAGCAGCGCGACCCACTGCGCCCACGGCTCCTGCCACCAGGCCGTCTCGACGGCGGCCGGCGCAGCAGTGCTGGCCGCCACCTGGGCCTGTGCAAAAAGGACCATTCCAATGGCCGCGATGTTCATGCGTCTTCTCTTCCGTTTCTCGACTCCGGCTTCTCGTCCCCGAGCACCCGGGCGATGCTCGCGAGCGTGACACCTATTTTCACGTTCCCCGCGTCGTCGACCTTGAGGGTCACCCGGTCGGCGTCGCGATCGACCGCGGCCACCGTGCCGTAGATTCCCGACGAGGTCACGACGCGATCGTTCTTCTTCAGCCCCGCGAACAGTTCCTGCTGCTTCTTTCGCCGCTCCTGCTCGGGACGGAAGAGGAGAAAGTACGCCAGCAGCGTGATCAGCGCGACGGGGAGCGCACTGATCAGGTTCCGGAGAAAGCCATCCGAACCGGGCTCGGCCGCCGGGTCGGCGGCCTGCGCGAACAGGGGAAGGAGGTCCGAGGGCTGCGGCATGGGAGACGGGGATTCCGGTCGGGGGCGGGGCCTGCGGACGGCGACCATCCGCAAGCCGGCAAATGTAGTGGTCGCCGTGCGCCAGCGGCAAGCCCGGCGTCTGCCGGGCGAAGCCTGGCCCCGGAACCGTGCCGGCTCATGCGGCCGAAGGGTCCTGACCATCGACCCCTGCGGGGGATGCGGCCAGCGTCGCCAGCAAGTCCCGCCGCGTCGCCGCGAACCGGCCGGCGACGATCGCCGCACGCAGCCGGGCGACGAGGCGTTGATAGAAGGTCAGATTGTGGATCGAGGCCAGGACCGGGCCGAGCATCTCGTCGGCCCGAAACAGGTGGTGCAGGTAGCTGCGGCCGTGCCTGCAGGCCGGGCAGGGGCAGCCCTCCTCCAGCGGCCGGTCGTCGCGCACGTGGCAGGCATTCCGCAGCCGGACCTGACCGGCGAACGTGTAGACGAGGGAGTTGCGGCCGCAACGGGTCGGCAGCACGCAGTCGAACATGTCGATGCCCGCGGCCACGGCCTCGATGATGTCCCGCGGCTGGCCGACGCCCATCAGGTAGCGCGGGCGGTCGGCCGGCAGGTGGGGCATCGTCGCCCGCAGGGCGGCGTCCATCGCCTCCGGCCCCTCGCCGACGGAGAGCCCGCCCACGGCGTAGCCGGGGAAATCGAGGGCCCGGAGCCCGGCGGCGCTCTCCGCCCGCAGGTCAGGATCGAGGCCCCCCTGCACGATCCCGAACAGGGCCTGATCGGGACGGGCATGGGCCACGCGGCACCGCTCCGCCCAACGCAGCGACCGGCGCATGGCGTCGGCAACCAGGCCCCGGTCGTTGGGGAGGGCGACGACGTGGTCGAGCTGCATGGCGACGTCGGCGCCGATCCGCTCTTGGATCCGCATCGAGTTTTCCGGCGTGAACTCGACGGGGCTGCCGTCGATGTGCGAGCGGAAGAATGCCCCCGCCTCGGTGACCTTCACCTGCTTGGCGAGGCTGAACACCTGGAAGCCGCCGGAGTCGGTGAGCGTGGGGCCGTCCCAGCCCATGAACCGGGCCAGTCCCCCGCCCTGCGCGACGATCTCCTCGCCGGGCCGGAGGTGGAGGTGGTAGGCGTTGCCGAGGAGCATCCCGGCGCCGGTCTCGCGAACGCGGCCGATGTCCACTCCCTTGACGGTGGCCGCGGTGGCGACGGGCATGAACAGCGGCGTGGGCACGCTGCCGTGCGGCGTCGTGAGCCGACCGGCCCGAGCGTCGCCGTCACCGGCCTCGAGCGTGAACGAAAATCTGGGCTTCATGCGACATCGCTCCTGCCACGGCCTTCCGGAAAACCCGGCACACGCCTCAAACCTCGAATCGCCGTTCGGGGCTGCCCACACCCTCTCGCCGGACGTTCGCCTCGGCCATCCTGGCCTCGGCTCTCTGCATGTCCGCTTCGCTTCGCCATCCTGGCTGCGCTCGCTCCCATAGCCCGGCTCGAGGGGATGGGCAGCCCCTCACTGCTGCAAAGGCGGGCATACGAGGGAGTCGGTCGGGGGCACGCGCAGGAGTCCGGGGTGCTTTGCCTGCACCGAATGACGAACCATGCCGCCGGCGGTGATATCGGCAAAGTCCCCCGGCGACGAGCATGCCTCCGACCGGCTCCCGCACGCACCACACCCTTGCCCGGCCGGAAGCCGGGCCTCCCCGGCGTGGTGAACCTCGGCTTCACCACCGCCGGGGCAAGGCTGTCGGGGCCAGGGATGGCCCGACAGCCGCGATATTCAGAACCTCGGCTTCACCACCGCCGGGGCAAGGCTGCGGGGGCCATGGATGGCCCCGCAGCCGTGAAACTAGAAAATGCCGAGGGCCTCGAGCGAGTACCGGACGATCAGGCCGGCGACCACCACGCTCACCATGCTCATCAGCTTGACGAGAATGTTGAGGCTCGGGCCGCTCGTGTCCTTGAACGGATCGCCCACCGTGTCGCCCACCACGGCCGCCTTGTGGGCGTCGCTCCCCTTGCCGCCGTGGACGCCGCTCTCGATGTGCTTCTTGGCGTTGTCCCAGGCGCCGCCGGCGTTCGCCATGAACACCGCTACGCAGAACCCGGTCGTCAGGCCGCCGACGAGCAGGCCGAGGACGCCAGAGACGCCGAGCACCAGGCCGACGACCACCGGCACCGCGAGGGCCAAGACCGATGGAAGCACCATCTCCCGCTGTGCCGCCTTCGTGCTGATCGCCACCGGGGCCGCATAGTCGGGCAACTCCGTGCCCGCCATGATCCCCGGCTTCTCGCGGAACTGCCGCCGGACCTCCTCCACCATCCCCTTGGCCGCCCGGCCCACGGCCTTCATCGTCAGGGCGCAGAACACGAACACGCTCATCGCCCCCACGAACATGCCGACGATCACCTTGGGGTTCATGAGCGTGACGTCGTAGAACCGCATGTAGTCCTGCATCGTCGCCTTCTTGACGTCCGCGATCCGGTTCTCGTTGACGAGCTGCGCGACCAGTTCCGGCGCCGGGCCGGGCGAGGCCACGGCGTTGCGGACGGCACCTGCGAGCCCGGCGACCGCCGGCTCGAGAATGGTCTTGCCGTCCTTCCCCTTGCGGCCGTCGATCACCGCCGGGTCGAGCACCATGTAGACGTGATTGCTCTCGGTCTTGTCGCCCGCCACGATCACGAGCCGATCGGCCATCTTCACCCATTCGCCGACCTGCAGTTTCCTGCCACCCGCGGCCACCTCCTGGGCGTCGTTGCGGGTGACGACGGCCGCGTTGCCCCAGCGCTCGAAGCCGATCCGCACCTCCTCAACGTAGGCGGCGAGCAGCGCCAACGCCGTCAGCGCGGCCGAGCCGATCGCGAAGCCCTTGCCGGTGGCGGCGGTCGTATTACCGAGGGCGTCGAGGGCGTCGGTCCGCTCGCGGACCAACGCCGGCAGGCCAGCCATCTGGGCGTTGCCGCCCGCGTTGTCGGCGATCGGCCCGTAGGCGTCGGTGGCCAGCGTGATGCCGAGCGTGGAGAGCATGCCGACGGCGGCGATACCCACGCCGTACAGGCCGAGGGCGAACAGGTTCGGGTCGCTGAAGTTGAACCCGTTGGCGAAACCGAACGCCAGGAGCGTCGCCGCGCCGGTGATCAGCACGGGCGCCCAGGTGGAGAGCATGCCCTCGGCCACGCCGCCGATGATGATCGTCGCCGGGCCGGTCAGGGCCTGGTCGGCGAGTTCCTTGGTCGGCGTGTACTCGTTGCTCGTCGCGTACTCGGTCCACTTGCCGATCAGCCAGCCGGCCACGAGCCCCACGATCACCGACACCGCGATCCCCAGGTGGGCTAAGCCGCGCATCAGCAGGAACGTGATCACGAACGTGGCGGCCACGATGGCGATGGTCGAAAAATTGATCCCCTTGGCAAGGGCCGCGAGCAGCGCCTTCTGCGAGGAATCCTCCTGGGTGCGGACCTGATAGATGCCCCACACGGAGAGGAGCGTGCCGACCGCCGCAATTGCCATCGGCAGGAAGACCGCGTTGAGCTGCATCGCGCCGTCACCGCTGAAGGCGGCGACGCCGAGGGCCGCCGTGGCGAGGATCGAGCCGCAATAGCTCTCATACAGGTCGGCCCCCATGCCGGCCACGTCGCCGACGTTGTCGCCGACATTGTCGGCAATGGTGGCGGGATTGCGGGGATCGTCCTCGGGGATCGAGTGCTCGACCTTGCCCACGAGGTCGGCGCCGACGTCGGCCGCCTTGGTGAAGATGCCGCCGCCGACGCGGGCGAACAGGGCCTGCGTGCTCGCCCCCATCCCGAAGCAGAGCATCGTGACGGTGATCTCCTCGAGCGAAAGCGGCTTGAAGCCGAGCATCGGCACGAGCCAGTAGAGGATGAAGAACCAGAGCATGATGTCGAGGAGGCCGAGGCCCACGACCGTCAGCCCCATCACCGCCCCGGAACGGAAGGCGATCTGCAGGCCTTCGTTCAGCGACCGCTCGGCGCCGGCCGCGGTGCGGTTGCTGGCCAGCGTCGCCGTCTTCATGCCGAACCAGCCGGCGAGGCCGGAGAAGAAGCCTCCCGAGAGGAAGGCGAACGGCACCCACAGGCTCTGCACGCCGAGGCCGAGGGCCATCCACAGGAGCAGGCCGCAGATGGCGAGGAACGCCCAGCCCACCACCTTGTACTGCTGCTTGAGGTAGGCGTCGGCGCCGGTCCGCACGTAGCCGGCGATTTCGATCATCTTCTCCGTGCCGGCCGGCTGGGCCTCCATCCACTTGAAGAACTGCCAGGCCTGGAACAGTGCCAGCGCCGAGCTCCCCATGCCGACGAGCCACCAGAGCACGTAGAACACGTTACCGAGCCCGGTCGGCGGCGCCGCGGGATCGACCGGGGCTCCGGAGCAGCCGGCGATGCAGGCGACGAGGGCGAGGACGGTGGCGACGGTGGCGCGTTTCACGATCGGATGAACTCCGGACGAGACTGGTGGATGACGGGAACAAAGACGCCGGGGCAGGTGCGAATCCCCGGCGGGTGCGGCAATTGAACCCTGCGAAAAACGGCCTGTCAAACCGCCGCCGGCCTCAGACGGCCGCCTTGCCGATGGCGTGGTAAGCGAACCCCCGGCGCCGCATCTCCGCCGGCGCGTAGAGGTTGCGGCCGTCGAAGATCGTCCGCGACCGCATCCGCCGGGCCATGGCGTCGAAATCGGGCCGGCGGAAGTCACCCCACTCGGTGACGATCGCCAGGCAGTCGGCCCCGTCGAGAGCGTCCAGCGAGTTCTCCGCGTAGGCCAGCCGGTCACCGTAGATCCGGCGCACGTTCTCCAGCGCCTCCGGGTCGGAGACGCAGACCGTCGCCCCACCGGCGAGCAGCCGCTCGATCAGGTCGATGGCCGGGGCGTCGCGGACGTCGTCGGTCCGCGGCTTGAAGGCCAGCCCCCAGACGGCGATCCGCCGGCCGTGCAGGTCGCCGCCGAAATGCGCCGCGATCTTCTCCCCCAGCACCTGCTTCTGGGCGAGGTTCGTCTCGTGCACGGCGGACAGGATCCGCGGCGTCAGGCCATGATCGCGGGCCATCGCCGCCAGGGCCTGCACGTCCTTGGGGAAGCAGCTCCCGCCGTAGCCCGCCCCGGGAAACAGGAACGCGAAGCCGATGCGGCTGTCGTGGCCGATGCCCCGGCGGACGTCGTCGATGTCGGCCGCCATCCGCTCGCAGAGGTTGGCGACCTCGTTGATGAAGCTGATCTTCGTGGCGAGCAGGGCGTTGGCCACGTACTTCGTCATCTCGGAGCTTTCCGGAGACATGACGAGAAACGGGTTTTCCGTCCGCAAAAACGGCGAGTAGAGCGCCCGCATCGTCTCCGCCACCTCGGCCGACCGGGCCCCGACCACGACCCGGTCGGGCTTCTGGAAATCCTCGATCGCGGCCCCTTCCTTGAGAAACTCCGGATTGCTCGCCACCCGACAGTCACGGCCAAGCCGCTCGCGCAGGCGCCGCTCGATTCCCGCCGCGGTCCCCACCGGCACCGTGCTCTTGGTGACGACGATCGCCTCGGGGTCGAGATGGGCCGCGATCGCGTCGACCACCGCCCAGAGGGCCGAGAGGTCGGCCGAGCCGTCGGCTGCCGGCGGCGTGCCGACGGCGAGGAACACGACCTCCGCGTCGCGCACCGCGGCGGCGGTGTCGGTCGTGAACCGCAGCCGTCCCGCGCGGGCGTTCCGCTCCACGAGTTCCTCGAGCCCCGGCTCGTAGATCGGCACCTCGCCGCGATTGAGCCGCTCCACCTTGGCGGCATCGATGTCGAGGCAGGTGACCGCGTTGCCGCTGTCGGCGAAGCAGGTGCCCGTCACGAGCCCGACATAGCCGGTGCCGACGACCGCGATCCTCACGTGAGCTCTCCGGCAGGCGGCGCGTCGGCCTCTTCCTTTTCGCCCGGCGGCACCGGCACGACGGCCGCCAGCGTGTCGGCGTCGTCGAGCCGCATGATCCGCACCCCCTGGGTGTTGCGGCCGATCGACTTGATCTCGGCCACGTTCACGCGCTGGATCTTGCCGCGGGCCGTCATCATCAGCACCTGGTCCTCGTCGCGGACCGCGACGATCGACACGACCTGGCCGTTGCGGGCCGTCGTCTTGATGTCGCGCACGCCCTTGCCGCCGCGGTGCTGGGTGCGGTAGCGCATGCCGCTCGAGTCGCCCTCCCCCTCCTCGCCCACCGGCTCCGCCGACTCCGTCTCAACCGGTTCCTCGGCGGCTCCATCGTCGGCCGGCCCCGGGCCCGACACCGGCGTGCCGACGCCGAATGGGGTCCGCTTGCCGTAGCCGTGCTCGCACACCGTGAGCAGCGTGGCGGCCGGGTCGGCCACCACCATGCCGACGAGCCGATCGCCGGCCCCGATCTTGATGCCGCGGACGCCGCTGGTGTCGCGGCCCATCGGCCGGGCGTCCGACTCGGGGAAGCGGATCGCCATTCCCTTGGCAGTCGCCAGCACGAGTTCGTCGCCGGGCTTCGTCACCACCGCGTCGACGAGCTCGTCCCCCTCGCGGAGCTTGACGGCGATCAGCCCCTTGGTGCGCCGGCGGCGATACTGCTCGAGCGCCGTCTTCTTCACCATGCCGCTGCGGGTGGCGAGCATCAGGCACTGGTCGGGGTCCTCGAAGCCCGACACCGAGCGGCAGTCGGCCACCTTCTCGCCGGGCTCGAACTCCAGCAGGTTGACCAGCGCCCGCCCCTTGGCATCGCGGGCCAGTTCGGGAAGTTCGAAGACCCGCATCGAGAACACCTTGCCGAGCGTGGTGAACACCAGCAGCCAGTCGTGGGTGCTGGCCACGAACAGGTGCTCGATCGGGTCCTCCTCGTCGGTGCGGGCCCCCGTCAGTCCCTTGCCGCCGCGGCGCTGGGCCCGGTAGGTGTCGGCCGCGGTCCGCTTCACGTAGCCGGCCCGGCTGATCGTGACCACCATCGTGGCCTCGGTGATCAGTTCGGCCATGTCGCGGATGTCGCCGGCCTCGCCGCTGATCTCGGTGCGGCGGTCGTCGCCATGCTTCGCTTCGAGCTCGAGCAGCTCGGCCCGGATCAGCCCCTTGATGTTCGCCTCGCTGGAGAGGAGGCGGCGGAACTCGCCGATCTTGTCGAGCAGTTCGCGGTGCTCGCCGCCGAGCTTCTCCTGCTCGAGATTGACCAGCTGGCCGAGGGTGAGCCGGAGGATGGCGTCGGCCTGCACCGGCGACAGCCCGTAGGTCTCGCTCGCCCCGCGCTCCTCCTGGAGGACGGCGAACCCGGCGGCACCGAGGGCCCGCTCCAGCAGCGCGGCCGGCGCCTGGAGCGTGCAGAGCCGCTCCTTGGCCTCGGCCTGCGACTTCGAGCTGCGGATGATGCGGATCACCTCGTCGATGTTGACCAGCGCGACGAGCAGCCCCTCCAGCGTGTGCTTCCGCGACCGGGCCTTCTGCAGGAGGTGCTGCGTCCGCCGGCGCAGCACCGCCAGGCGGTGGCGGAGAAACTCCTCCAGCATCATCTTGAACGACAGGATTCGCGGCTTGCCGTCGACCAGCGCCAGGAAGATCAGCGAGAACGAGGTCTGCAGCGGCGAGAACTGGTAGAGCTGGTTGAGGACGACGTCCGGGTCGGCGTCGCGCTTCAATTCCAGGATCAGACGAACCGGTTCCTTGAGGTCGCTCTCGTTGCGGATCGCCGAGATGCCCTTGATGCGGTCCTCGTTGACAAGTTCCGCGATCTTCTCCTCGATCGCGTCCCGCGTCTGCTGGTAGGGGATCTCGGTGACCACGATCCGATTGCGGTTCTTGCCGAACTCCTCGACATGGGCCCGGGCCCGGAGCGTGATCGTGCTCCGGCCGGTGAGATAGCCGCGGACCAGCGGCTCGCGGCCCATGACGATGCCCCCGGTGGGGAAATCGGGGCCGGGCACGATCTGCAGCAGCTCCCCCATCGACACCGACGGGTTGTCGATCAGGGCCACGAGGGCTCGGCAGACCTCGCCGAGGTTGTGGGGCGGGATGCTGGTCGCCATGCCGACGGCGATGCCGCCGGCGCCGTTGACGACGAGGTTGGGGAACCGGGCGGGGAGCACGACCGGCTCGGTGTTCCGCTCGTCATACGAGGGGACGTAATCGACCGTGTCGAGGTCGATGTCGTCGAGCATCATGGAGGCGATCGGCGACAGCCGGGCCTCGGTGTACCGCATCGCGGCCGCCGGCAGGCCGGCGATCGAGCCAAAGTTGCCCTGCTTGTCGACGAGGACGTGCCGCATGTTCCATTCCTGGGCCATGCGGACGAGCGTCGGATAGATCACGCTCTCGCCGTGCGGATGGTAGTTGCCGCTGGTGTCGCCGGAGATCTTGGCACACTTCACCCGGGCGGCCGAGGGGGAGAGGTTGAGATCGTTCATCGCGACCAGGATCCGACGCTGCGACGGCTTGAGTCCGTCGCGGACGTCGGGCAGTGCCCGGGCGACGATGACGCTCATCGCGTACGTCAGGTAACTGTCTTTCAGCTCCTGCTCGATCGGCAGCTCGATCAGTCGGCCGCCGGAAATGTCGCGCAGCGGCTCTCCCTCCGCCGGACCGCCACTGGCTCCGGACGCGTCCGGGGGGTTCACGTCGTCTGCCAAAACCGGGATCTCCGAGGCCGAACCATCCGCCGGATCACCCCCGCCGGATGCTTGAACATACCCGGCATGCCCCGGGGGTCAACCGGCGCGAAAGGCCCGCCGCAGCCGTGATTTTCGCAGCCCCGCGCCCGGCTTGACCCACGCCGCCGCCCCTCCCTATCCTCCCGCCCCCTGATTGGTTCTGAAGCGTCCCCCGAGCGTTCCTCGACCGCACCATGCACATCGCTAAAACCTCCGGCGTGGTCGTCGCCGTGGCCGCCGCGCTCGTGCTCCTGCCCAACCTCGGCGGCCCGCCATTGTGGGACGACGACGAGCCGCGCAACGCCGCCTGTTCGCTCGCCATGTACGCGGGGGGCGACTGGATCGTGCCCACGTTCAACGGCCGGCTGCGCGTGGAGAAGCCGGTGCTCGTCAATTGGCTGCACCTCGCCGGCTTCTCCGTCTGCGGCACGAACGAATGGGGTGCCCGGCTCCCCTCCGCCCTGCTCACGCTCGCCACCTGCCTGCTCGTCTGGCGGATCGGCAGCGACCTGTTCGGCGCCGCCGCGGGCCGCTGGGGAGGCGTGGTGATGGGCACCTGTCTGTGGACGGGCATCGCCGGCCGGGCCTGCACGCCCGACGCGCCGCTGGGGTTCTGCGCGACGCTCGCGCTCTGGCTCTTCGTCCGCGGCACCGGCCGGCGTGACGGTCCGGTCGGCCTTTCGCGGGCCGCGGCGATCGCCGTCGGGGCCGCCTGCGGACTGGCGATCCTCGCCAAGGGACCGGTGGGCCTCGTCCTGCCGCTGGCGGCATTCCTGCTTTTCGCCTCGTGGCAGGGCGCCGTCGATCCGGGACGGACCGGGCCGCTGCGGCTGCTGGCTGCCTTCCGCGCCGGCTGGCGCGGCATCCATGCGACGACGATCTGCCTCGCCGCCTGCATCGTCGCGGCACCGTGGTATGCCGCGGTCACGCTGCGGACCGACGGCCAATGGCTGCGCGAATTCCTCCTCGTCCACAACGCCGGCCGGTTCGCCGCGCCGATGGAGGGGCATTCCGGCTCGATGTTTGTCTACTATCCGCTGGTCATGCTCGTCGGCATGTTTCCCTGGTCGAGCGCGGCCGCCCTGATCGGCCACCATGCCCTCCGCGGCCTCGGGGCAGACGACGGCGGCATCCGGTCAGGCTCCCGGCTGCTCCTCGCCTGGCTGGCGGCGTGGGTCATTCCCTTCTCCCTGGCAGCCACGAAGCTGCCCGGCTACGTCTGGCCCGCCTACCCCGCGATCGCCGTGCTCACCGGCTGGTTCATCGCCGCGTGGATCGCCCGGCCGTCCGCCACGATCGATGCCTGGATGCGGGCCGCGTGGTGCTTCCTCGCCGCCGCCGGCCTGGCGATCGGCGTCGTGCTGCCGTTCGTCGCCCGCCGGCATGCACCGGGCCTGGAGTGGCTGGGAATCGTCGGGGTCGTGCCCGTCGCGGGCGCGATGCTGGCCTGGGCCTGCCAGTCGCTGCGCTCGCGCATCGCCGCCTCTGCAACGCTCGCGACCACGGCCTGCCTGACCGTGGGACTGATCGTGTCATTGGCTCCGGAGGCGCTGGGCCGCCGCGGCGGGCCGCGCAGCCTGCTGCAGCTGGCGGCCGCCAACGCGGAGTGCCGGCCGGTCACGATCGGCGCCTATCGGACGCCGCCGAGCATCGCCTTCTACGGCGGCCGGCTGGCCACGGACGGCCGCGTCGCGGAACTGCTCACGCCCGCCGACGTCGCAACGTTCCTGGAAGCCAACCCGGGCGCCCCCTTGGTGGTCGATGACCGCTTCCAGACGCAGCTGGCGCCGATCCTGACCCCGGCATACCGGGTCAGCGGCGTGACGACGTCCCTGCCGGAGTCGCGCCGCCTGCTGCTCCTCGAGCCGGACCGCGGGCCACAGACCGGTCCGCTCGCCGCCGTTGATTCACCGCTGCGCCGCTGATTGCGCCACGACTCCACCCGCCCCGAAAGCACGGCTCATGCCCCGACGCCACGCCACGCTCCTCGTCCTGCTCGCCACCGCCGCCGCGCTCGTCGTCGGCGTGAATCGCACGCCCCTCTGGGACGAGGACGAGCCCCGCTTTGCGGCCATCGCCCGGGCGATGGTCGAGAGCGGCGACTGGGTGGTGCCGCTCTACAACGACCAGGTCGCCGTGGACAAGCCGGTGCTGATGCACTGGTGCATGGCGGCGGCGATGACCGTCTGCGGAGTGAACGAGTTCGCCTGCCGCCTGCCGTCGGTCCTGGCCACGCTGGCGACGGCGCTGGCGCTCGTCTGGGCCGGACGCCGCTGGTGCGACACGGCCACCGGTGCGCTGGCCGCACTGGCCTACGTCGGCTGCCTGCTGGTGGCGATCGAGGCCCACGCCGCCACGCCCGATGCGATCCTCGTGGCCCTCACGGCGTGGGCGACGCTGCTCGCCGTGGAGCCATTCCTGCCCGACCGTGACGCCGAGCGAACTGGCCGGGGTCCGGCCCGGCTGTCGGCCGGCCGGGCCATCGGCGTCGGCCTGCTCACCGGCCTGGCGGTCGTCTGCAAGGGACCGATCGGGTTCGTCGGCCCGCTGGCGGTGATCGGCCCGTGGGCGGTGTGGATGGCCTGCGAGCGGCGCCGCTCCGCGACGCCCCGTCCCCCGCTGTTCGCCACGCTGGTTCCCGCGACGCTCGAAGCGATCGCCGGCCTGCGACCGCTGCTCCTGGTTGGCGCGGCGCTGGCTGCCGCGGCGCCGTGGTACGTCGCCGTCTCGCTGCGCACCGATGGCGCCTGGACGTCCGGGTTCTTCTTCGTTCACAACGTGGGACGGTTCATGGCGCCGATGGAGAAGCATGGCGGCGGCCCGCTCTTCCATCCGCTCGTGATGCTCGTCGGCTTCTACCCCTGGTCCTGCTTCCTGCCGCTGGCGATCGTCCTCGCGGCCTGGCGGATTCGGCGTGGCACGGCCGCACCGCGCGACCGGGCGATCCTCGGCCTGCTGCTCGTCTGGCTCGCCATCTGGGTGGGAGGCTTCTCCGCAGCGGCGACGAAACTGCCCAACTACGTCCTGCCCGCCTATCCGGCGGCCGCCTTCCTGGTCGCGATCGTCGCCGTGCAGGCGGCCCGCCGCGCGGCCACGACGGCGGGCTGGGAGCATCCGCGCTGGATGACGGCGGGGATCGCCTGCCTGGCGTTCGGCGGCGTCGCCACGGCGGCCACGATCGTCGTCGTCGCCCGCCACGGGCTCCCCGGCGTGGAACCGGCCGCCCTCGTGGGGCTCGTGCCCGTCGGCGCCGCCGCCGCCTGCGGCCTGCTGGCCCGCCGCGACCCACGGGCCGCCGTCGCCACGTTCGCCGCGTCCGCACTCTGCTTCACGGCCCTCGCCGTCGGCCCCGCCGGCCGGCGACTCGCCGCGGCCAACCCCCTGCCCGGGTTCGTGCAGGCGATCCAGGCCCGCGCCGGCGGCGCGGCCCGCCTCGGCACCTACCTGCTGGCGAGCCCGAACGTCATCTTTTACTCCAACGGCCACGTTTCCCAGTTCACGATGGAAGGGGACGAGGCGGCCGGCCGGTTCCTCCATTCCGGCCGCGACGCGGTGCTGCTCGTGCCGGAGGATCACTATCCCCACGTCGCCGGCTCCCTGCCGGCGGGATTCGGGATCGTGGGCCGCATCCGTCCGGCGTTCCGCAGGCACGACGTGCTCGCGATCGGCGCGCTCGAGGACGCACCGGCCGAGCGCACGGCGACCGCCGGGGGAACGACGCGATGAGCCAGGCGCACGAAGCCGACACCATCCTGTCCTGCAGCCCGCGGGCCGCCGGCCGCCGGTCCGGTCGCGGCCTGCTCTCCGTCGTGATCCCCTGCCATGACGAGGCGGACGTCATCGACGCGACCCACGACCGGCTGGTCGAGGTCTTGCCGACGACCGGCATGGACTTCGAGATCATCTACGTCGACGACGGCAGCCGCGACGCCACGCTCGCCAGGCTGGAGGCGATCGCCGGCCACGATACGCGGGTGACCGTGGTCGAGCTGTCGCGCAACTTCGGCCAGCAGGCGGCGATGTCGGCCGGCCTGGCCATGGCCCGGGGTGACGCGGTGGTGATCACCGACGCCGACCTCCAGGATCCACCCGAGGTGATCCCGGAGATGGTGGCGGCGTGGCGGGGCGGCGTGGACGTGGCCTACGGGCGGCGCCGCTCGCGGGCCGGCGAGACGCCCTTCAAGCTCTTCACCGCGAGCCTCTTCCACCGCTTCTTCGCCCGGCTCATTCCCTACCCGATGCCGGTCGACACCGGCGACTTCAAGCTCATCGACCGGGCGGTGGCCGATGCCGTCAACGCGCTCCCCGAACGGCGCCGCTACCTGCGCAGCCTGATTCCCTGGGCCGGCTTCCGCCACGAGCCGGTCTGGTACGACCGCCGCGCCCGCCACGCCGGCACGACGAAGTATTCCCCCTGGAAACTCCTCAAGCTCGCCGGCGACGCGCTCGTGCTCTCGTCCGACGCGCCAATGCGGCTGACGTGGACGGCCGCCGGCGGCCTGGCGGTCAGCGGCGCGCTGGCGACGACCGCCGCGACGGTGGCGGCCTGGACCGCGCCGGCCCCGCAGGCCGGTGTTTCGCTGGCGGCCATGACCGCCGTCGTCTGCCTCGTCGCCGCCGTGCAGACGACGGCCCTGGCGATCGTCGGTGAATACGTGGTCCGGGCCTACCGCGAGGCACAAGGAAGGCCGACGTCGGTGGTCCGGCGCACGATCACGACAGCGACCGTTCGCAACACCTCCGGCACGCGGGCCGCGTAGCAGGCCGGCCGCGGCTCACTTGGCCAGTTCGGCCTCGATCGCCTTGACGAACGCGGCGTCGTCGGGCGCAACGCGGGTCTTGAACCGCCCCGCGATCCTGCCGTCCTTGCCGATGAGAAACTTCTCGAAGTTCCAGCCCACCTCGCCCGGCGGGTCGGACGATTCGGTGAGCGTCTTGAAGAGCGGCGCCTTGCCCTGCCCCTTGACGGTGATCTTGGAGAACATCGGGAACGTGACGCCGTAGTCCTTCGTGCAGAACGTGGCGATCTCGGCGTCGCTGCCCGGCTCCTGGGCGCCGAAATCGTTGGCCGGGAAGCCGAGGA
Source organism: Planctomycetia bacterium (assembly GCA_014192425.1). Classification (NCBI taxonomy): domain Bacteria; kingdom Pseudomonadati; phylum Planctomycetota; class Planctomycetia; species Planctomycetia bacterium. The sequence continues at coordinate 213,809 of BJHK01000003.1, forward strand.
CCACGAAGCCCTTGTCCTTGTGGGCTTCGTACAGCTTTTGCAGGCCCGCGTACTGCGGCGTCGCACCGCAGCGGCTGGCGACGTTCACGATCAGCACCACCTTCCCCTTGTAGGCGGCGAGGTCGACCGGCTTGCCGTCGATCGACTTCATCTCGCCCGCCAGCGGCGTGCCGGTCTCGGCCCGGGCGGAGAGCATCATCGAAAGGGACGCGCACACGAAGCCGACGACGAGCAGACTGCGAAACTCGGGCACTGGCATGGGGATTCTCCTGGCGCGGAACGGGCGGGGCAACGACGCACTGAGATTAGAGGCGACTGCACCCGGCTGTCAAAGTTCCGGCTGGCGCTCGCCCGCAGGCAGCGGCGTCCAGCGGTCGAACGTCGCCGCCTGCCCATGGTATCCCCCGCGGGCATCGACGAGGTTCCAGACGATCGCCTGCTCGATGCGAAACCGCCTCCCGGTGCTCGAGATCCGGATGCCCGAGTAGTCGTCCACAAACCCATCGCGCCAGGTGCGTTCCAGGAGCCGCGCCCGCTCGTCGCGGTGCACCGGCTCGGCGGTGAGCCGCGACGGCGTCCGCAGCAACGTATCGAAGTCGAGTTCCCAGAGTGCCAGCGCCGCCGCGTTGCCGTAGGTCAGGATCGGATCGGCCTCGGTGCCGTGCGACACGACGACGAACGGGGCCCGAAACAGCCGCATGGCCTGCTCGACCGGCGTCCCGGCACGGTCGATGAGTTCACGCCCCAGCAACCGGACGAACGAGTCGAGGAGCAGCTGCGCGTGGGCCGCCGTCGCCGCGATCGGCCCGTCAGGCGGCGGTGTCACGGAGTCGTCGGTGTGCATCGGCGTCACCACGGCAGTCATGCCGGGCCCGCCGCGGCGACGGCGGCACCCGCCTCCGCGGCATAGGTGCGGAAGTTCTCCCGGAACCGGCCGGCGAGCCGGCGGGCGGCTCCCTCCCAGGCGGCTGGATCGCCCCAGGCCCGCCACGGCACGAGCAGTTTCTCGTCCACGCCCGGCACCCGCGTCACCGCGTCGAGGCCGAACACCGGGTCCCGCTCCACGGCTGCGGCATCGACCGCGCCCGCATGGATGGCGTCGATGATCCGGCGCGTGGCACCGAGGTCGATGCGCCGCCCCGTGCCGTAGCCCCCCCCGGTCCAGCCGGTGTTGACGAGCCAGACCCGCGTGCCGTGCCGCGCGAGTTGTTCAGCGAGTAGCCGGGCGTAGACAGCCGGGTGCCGAACGAGGAAGGCGGCGCTGAAGCAGGCCGAGAAGGCGAGCTGCGGCTCCGAGACCCCCATCTCCGTTCCCGCCACCCGGGCCGTGTAGCCGGAGAGGAAGTGATACATCGCCTGCTCCCGCGACAGCCGGCTCACCGGCGGCAGCACGCCCGACGCATCGCAGGTCAGGAAGATCACGTTCCGCGGATGCGGCCCGACGCAGGGGAGCTTGGCGTTGGCGACGTGCTCGATCGGATAGGCGGCCCGGGTATTCTCCGTGATCGCGCTCGACGTGTAGTCGACGACCCGCGTCTCGGCGTCGTAGGCCACGTTCTCCAGCACCGCCCCGAAGCGGATCGCCCGCCAGATTTCCGGCTCGCGGGCCTCGGTCAGGTGGATGCACTTGGCGTAGCAGCCCCCCTCGATGTTGAAGACGCCGTCCGGCCCCCAGCCATGCTCGTCGTCGCCGATCAGCCGGCGCCGCGGGTCGGCAGAGAGCGTCGTCTTGCCGGTGCCGGAGAGTCCGAAGAACAGGGCCACCTCCCCCGCGCCGCCTCCCTCAGGCAGCGACTCGTTGGCCGAGCAGTGCATCGAGAGCACGCCGCGGGCGGGGAGCAGCCAGTGCATGTAGGTGAACACGCCCTTCTTCATCTCGCCGGCGTACTCGGTGCCGAGGATCACCTGCTCGCGGCGTTCCAATGACAGGTCGATGCTCGTGCGGCTGGTCATCTGGCTCGTGAACGGATTGGCCGGAAACTGGCCGGCGTTGTAGATCACGTAGTCCGGGCTGCCGAACCGCTCCAGCTCGTCGAGCGCGGGGCGGATGAGCATGTCGTGCATGTACAGGGCGTGATAGGCCCGGGCACAGATCACGCGAACCTTGATCCGGCAGGCCGGGTCCCAGCCCGCGTAGCCGTCGCAGACGTAGACCTGGTCGCGGGTGTTGAGGTAGTCGATCGCCCGCTGGCGGTTGAGGAGGAAGGTGTGCTCGTCGATCGGATGATTGACGGGCCCCCACCAGACGTCGGCCCGGGACTCGGCCGCCTCGACGACGTGCTTGTCACCCGGGCTGCGGCCCGTCTTGACTCCCGAGCGAATCGCGATCGCACCGCTCTCCACGATCGCGGCCCGTTCGCGGGACACGGCATCCTCGTAGAGCCGCCCGGGGGAGGCGTTGCGGATCACCGTCGGGACAGTGATCTCATGCGCAGACAGGTCGATGGGGAGGGGCATGCGAGGCTCCGGAGGCGGGGCTGGCGGGAGGTCGGGGCTGGGGACTGCTCAGCGCGGGTGCCGACCGGCGTGGCAACAGCAGCCCGCCGAGCGCGAGGGAGATGGCCGTGACGAGCACGATCCCGCCGAGGCCGCCGAACAGTCCGCCCCACGGGCTCGACCGGACCCGCAGTCGGCCGACCGCCTGACGCAGCCGGCGGCTGAACTCCGTCCAGCCCTCGGGGCTCGTCCGGGACCCGACCGCGACCACGCTCACGCTGCGCATCGAGCCGCGGCCGTCGAGGTGCACCTGGATGCCGCGGGCCGGCAGGGCCGCCGTCTCCCCAGCCCAGCGGGCCGAGGCATCGAGGCCGGTGACGACCTCCGCCACGACGGGCCGCAACTGGTCGAGCGTGATGTTGTAGATCACCAGCCGCGGCCGCATGGCGAGGACGGCGACGGCCACGAGAAGCAGGAAGCCGGCGAGGAGCACGGGCACGCCGGCGACCGCGGGGATGCCGTCGGCCAACGGGGCGAGCAGGGCCAGCGGCCCGACGAGGACGAGCCCGGCGACACCGGCCGCGAGGAGGGCGAAGTCGAGGCTTCCCTGCAGCAGGCTCGGTCGGCGCCGCAGGTGCAGGCAGCCGATGCCGACGAGGTACAGACCGAGGGGCACGATGGCCAACCCGAGCGCGATCAGCGTCTGGAAACGGCTCATGGTCGCCACGCCATCCAGGCGAGGAAGGCGAACCAGGCCAGTTCGAGCGCACCGATGAGGAGCACGCCCGGCGGGGAGCCGCGGCCGGCGTCGGGTTCGGCGGCCATCGTCCCTCCCTGCTCAGACCGGATCCGGCACGACGAACTCGAGGTCCCGCGCGAAGGCATCGCCGAAATCGTAGACCGCCTGGAAGTCCTCGCGCTTGTCGGACCGCGTCTTGCGCATCTGGCCGATGTCGATCATGTTGAAGACGATCTCGCCGAAATCGTCGGTCCGCGTGATGCCCCAGGCCTCCAGCACCTTGGGGGCGAGGTAGCCGTACTGCTGCAGCCCGTACAGCCGGGCCGCCTCGCAGAGCTGCTGGCCCGACACATGCCGCTCGGTCTGCCGGCCCCGGCTCTTGCCCCCCTTGGCCTTGGACTTCGTGGGCCGTTGCTCGACGGGCTCGGCAGCCGGCTCCAGTTCCTCGGCCGCCGGCTCGGCGCCGAGCCCCAGCGACTCCTGGGCGAACGACAGCGACTCGAGGACGAACAGGTAGGCGTCGAGCGTGTACCGCCGGTCCCGCTGGAGGAGCAGGAACAGAGGATGGGAGGGATCGACGATCGGCATCGAGAACCTCGGCTGCGGGCGGGTCCGGAAGTATAGCCCCGCGCGGAGCGGTCACGAACGCCCCGCACGCCGGGGGCGGGAACGGCACCGGGACGGCTGGCCGGCGCTGTGTCAGCGGGGCAGGTTCGCGGGAACCGGGGGCCGCGAACCGGGTGGCGGGGAAGCTCCCGGAGGCGTGGCCGGCCCGGGGGGCTGCTGCCCCTGCAGATCCTCGAGGACGTAGCGGTAGCCGAACGGCGTGGCGGGCTTGGAGAAGTCGCGGATCAGATCGAGCCCCCGGTCGAAGATGTTGGTGGCCGGATCGAACTGGTAGACGTCACGATCCTGGCCGCCGGGCTTGAAGATCTGAATCGCGGCCGGCATCAGGTTCGCTGTCTGGAGCATGAGCTCCACCTTGGAAAAGTTCGCCGCGTCGGCCTGGAACCGGGGTCGGGCCTCGAGCCAGATCTGCCCCTGCACGTTGGGTGGCGTGACGATCCGCATCCAGTAGCGCTTCTTGAGCGTCTCCGCCTTGGCACCGAAGACGAACGGCAGCGGACCGTCGCTGATCGCCTTGCCCTGCATCTCGGGGGGCAGCTTGGTCTCGCGGAGTTGCTTCTCGACATGGCGAAATTCGTAGATGCTGGCGCCATTGCAGACCCAGTGCTCGCCCACGTCGCCGGCCTGCGGCTCGTACCGTTCCGTCTGCGGGTTCCACTTCTTCGTGTCCTTGATGCGGAACGACCCTTTGTCGGGGGCCGCGTACTTGAGTTCGCCCGTGCTCTCGGCGAACTGCTTGCGAACCCCCCTGGCATCGAGCGGGCTCCAGGCGTTGTATTCCCACTTGATGAACCGGCACGACCAGGTCGTGATCGCCGCGTTGCGGGCCTCCCAGGCGGCGAGCAGGCGGTCGAGGTCGGCCTGCTGCTGCGGCGTGAGCTGCGGGGCCTGTTGCGGCCGGGGCGGCGGCGCCGGCTGTTGCGCGGGGCTGGGCTGCAGCGGCTGCTGCGGCTGCTGCGCCGGGCCGTCCGCGCCGAAACCGCAGCACAGCACGAAGACGATCAGGGCCGGGCGGACACGACGGCACCGCGGGGGCACGGACGAGGAACGTGGCAGGGGCATGGGCGCTGGCTCCACGGGCGGACTGGGGGCCGGAGGATAGCAGGCCGCAAAGCGGCGGGCGAGGGCGTTTCTCCGCGCCCGGAACGGTGGAAATCGGGCTCGGCGCCGGATTTTCCGTACACTCGTCCGAGCGTCGTTCCTGCCCCGACCGGGAGCCCCCTGATGCGCATCGCCGCCTTCTCCATCAAGCCCTACGACCGCGAGTTCCTCGCCGCCGCATCCGCCGGCCTGCCGCTGGAGTGGGCCTGGTTCGAGGCCCGGCTCGACCGCGACACGGCCCGGCTCGCCGCCGGAGCAACCGCCGTCAACTGCTTCGTCAACGACACGCTCGACGCCGCGACCCTCGAGGCGCTCTCCGCCCTCGGCGTGAAACTCGTGACCCTCCGCTGCGCGGGCTACAACCAGGTCGACCTGGCGTCGGCCGCCCGGCTCGGCCTGCCGGTGACCCGCGTGCCGGAGTATTCGCCGCACGCGGTGGCCGAGCACACGATCGGCCTCGTGCTGATGCTCGACCGCAAGCTCCACAAGGCCTACAACCGGGTCCGCGAGGGGGATTTCTCACTCCAGGGACTGCTCGGCTTCGACCTCCACGGCCGCACGGCGGGGGTCGTCGGCACGGGCAGGATCGGCAGCCGCGTGGTGGAGATCCTCCTCGGCTTCGGCTGCAGCGTGCTGGCCCACGATCCACGACCCGATCCGGCGCTCGTGGCCCGCGGCGTGCGGTTCGTGCCCCTCGACGAGCTCCTCGCCGCCGCCGACATCGTCACGCTCCACTGTCCGCTGACGGCGGCCAGCCGGCACCTCATCGACGAGCAGGCGATCGCCCGCATGAAGCCGGGCGTGATGCTGATCAACACCGGCCGCGGCGGGCTCATCGACACGCCCGCGGTGATTGCCGGGCTCAAGTCGGGGCGGATCGGGCACCTCGGCCTCGACGTCTACGAAGAGGAGGCCGAGTTGTTCTTCGAGGACCGCAGCGACTCGATCATCGCCGACGACGTCTTCATGCGGCTGCTGACGTTTCCCAACGTCGTCGTCACGGCGCACCAGGCGTTCTTCACGCGAAACGCCCTGCAGGCGATCGCCGCCCAGACGGTCCGCAACCTCGTCCACTTCCAGCGCGGCGAGCCGCTCGAGGCCCGCGTCACGGGCTGACGGGGCCGCCCGGTTTCTCGAGGGATGTGGCCGGTTGGAGGCACGCACAGGAGCCGGGGTGCTTTGCCTGCACCACACGACGCACCATCACGAATGAGGCCGCAACGGCAAAGTCCCCCGGCGACGAGCATGCCTCCAACCGGCCACACCGCTGCCATAGGGCCTGGAGGGTTCACCGCAACCGACATGCCGCTCTCAGGCCGGCTCCTCGAGGTACGTGTAGCCCCCCAGTCCCTCCTCGTAGAACTTGAGGAACCGGCCCGCCTGGCTGTCGCAGATCCGCCCCTCGCGGACCGCCTGCTCGATCGAGTCCCGGAGCCGCTGCACGAGCTGGCCGGCGTCGAACTCGACGTAGTCGAGCACCTCGCGGACGGTGTCGCCCTTGATGACGGCGTCGACCACGGCTTCGCCGCGGTCGTCGAGGCTCACGTGCACGGCGTTCGTGTCGCCGAACAGGTTGTGGAGGTCGCCGAGGATCTCCTGGTAGGCGCCGATCAGAAACGCCCCGAGGTAATAGGGCTCGTTCCGCCAGGCATGCAGCGGCAGCGTCCGCTTCACGTCCCGGCGGTCGATGAACTGGTCGATCTTGCCGTCCGAGTCGCAGGTCACGTCACCGAGCACCGCCGCATGCGTCGGCCGCTCGTCGAGGCGGTGGATCGGCATCACCGGAAACAGCTGCTTGATCGCCCAGCTGTCGGGGATCGACTGGAAGAGGGAGAAGTTGCAGAAGTACGTGTCGGAGAGCGTGGCCTCCAACCCCTCCAGCTCCTCGGGGACGTATTCGAGGCTGTTCTTCAGCTTGGCGATCCGGCGGCAGATCGCCCAGTACAGGTTCTCGATGGCCGACCGCTGATCGAGCGGCAGGTAGCCGCTGGCGAACAGGTTCATGGCCGTGTCGAGGGCCTGCTGGGCGTCGTGGTAGCTCTCCAGCAGATTGCGGACGTTGATCCCCTGGTAGGTCTCCATCAGGTCGTGGAGCGGCTGCTCGGCATCGGCGGGGGGCTCGGAGACCTCGCCGCTTCCTCCCTGCTCCGAAACGCCGAGGACGCCGAAGATCAGCATGCTGTGGTAGGCGACGACGGCCCGTCCGCTCTCGGAGACGATCGTCGGGTGGGGCACGCCCGCCTCGTCGCACGCGTTCTGCACGTGATAGACGACGTCGTTGGCGTACTCCTGGAGGCTGTAGTTCACGCTCGACTCAAAGTTGGTCTGCGAGCCGTCGTAATCCACCCCCAGCCCGCCGCCGACGTCCAGGTAGCGCAGGCCGGCGCCGCGCTTCACCAGCTCGGTGTAGATCCGCGATGCCTCGTTGAGCGCTCCCTTGATGTGGCGGATGTTGGTGATCTGGCTCCCCTGGTGAAAGTGGAGCAGCTGCAGGCAGTCCTCCATGCCGCGGGACGCCAGCAGGTCGAGTCCCTTGACGAGCTCGCTGGCAGTGAGACCGAACTTGCTGCGAAACCCGCCCGACGACTGCCAGCGGCCGCTGCCCCGGGTGGCGAGCTTGACCCGCATGCCGATCCGCGGCCGGACACCGAGCTTCTCGGCGTACTCGAGGATCAGCTGCAGTTCGGAAAACCGCTCCACGACCGGGATGATGTGCCGGCCGATCTTCTGCGCGAGCATCGCCGTCTCGATGAACTCCGCATCCTTGAAGCCGTTGCAGATGATCGGCGTCTCGTTGTCCGCCAGGGCGATGACGGCGAGAAGTTCGGGCTTGCTGCCGGCCTCGAGGCCGAAGCGATAGGGCCGGCCGAAGCGGAGCACCTCCTCGACCACCTGCCGCTGCTGGTTGACCTTCACCGGGTACACGCAGCAGTACTCCCCGCGGTAGCCGCTCTCCTTCATGGCGCTGGCGAAGGCGCCGTGAATCTCGCCGAGCCGGTGCTGGAGGATGTCGGCGAAGCGGAGCAGGATCGGCAGGTCGATGCCACGGACCTGGAGGCGATCGACGAGCGCCTTGAGGTCGATGCTCCTCGTCGGATCCTTGTCCGGATGGACGAGCAGGTGGCCGGTCGGGCTGACCGAGAAGTAGCCGTTGCCCCAACGGGACACCTCGTAGAGCTCCGCGGCATCCGCGCTGCTCCAGTGTTCGACATCGAGATCGACCGCTGCCATCAAAGCTCCTCATGACGGACCGTCGCGGGACGCGCCGGCGACGCTGTCCCCCAGAGTGTAGCGTGACCCGCGGACGAGGCCATGCCAACCCACGCGGACGCCCCGGCTGAGCGGCTGCCGCGGCGGGCTACACCCGGACGCGGGTCCAGTTCGTGCCGGTGAAGATGACGAGCATCGCCAGCCCGCGGATGGTGAGGTCGATCGCCATGGCGTACCAGGCCCCCGCCGCGCCCAGCCCGAGGCCGGGAACGACGGCCCCGCCCGGCAGGGGCACGGCCGGCCAGGCGAGGAACGTCGCCAGCGGAAGGCGGACGAGGATCAGGCTGACGAAATTCACGATCGCCGGCAGCCGGGTTGCCCCGGCGCCGCGCAGGCCCCCGGAGAACACCATGAGCAGGGCCAGCGGCGGCTGGGCGAAGGCGACGATCCGCACCAGTTCGGCCGTCAGGGCAGCCACCTCGGGCTGCCGGCCGGCGCCGCCGGTGAACCAGGCGGCCAGCGGCCGGGAAAAACCGAGGAAGACGGCCGCGGCCGCGGACATGAGGACGACGCAGGCGATCGCCGCCGCCCACACGCTCCCCCGGGCCCGGCTTTCGTCCCGGGCCCCGAGAAACTGGCCGGCGAGGGTCGCCGCCGCGATTTGGAAGGCACTGCCCGGCAGGAAGGCGAGTGACTCGATGGCGATCGCCACCGAGTGGGCGGCTGCATCCACGTTGCCCACCCGGTTGACGATCGACAGAAAGGTCAGATGACAGGCCGAGTTGGCCGCCGCATCGATGCCGGCGGGCAGCCCGGTCCGCAGCAGCCGGCGCAGGGAGTCGCGATGCGGACGCCAGTCGGCCCGTCGCGGCCGCAGGCCGGTGGCCGGCCGGGCGAGGAGCAGGCCGACGACCAGCGCCCCACAGCCGTAGCCGATAAACGTCCCCCAGGCGAGGCCGTCCCAGCCGAGCCGGGGCAGGCCGCCGACACCGGCGGCGAGGGCGAAACTCGCGGCGGCGTTCACCAGATTCACCGTCGTCATCGCCACGAGACCGGCCTGCATGTCGCCGGCGCCGCGGAGGATCGCCACGCCTACGTGGATCAGCATCATCAGCGGCAGGGCCGGGATCACGATCGCCAGGTAGCGGACGGCCAGATCGGCGCTCGCGGCCGGGAGCCCGAGGCTGCGGACGAGGCCGGGGCCGACGGCGGCGGCGACCGCCAGCCCGGCCACGACGAGGGCGGCACCGACGACGAACGCCTGGGCGCCGAACCGACGGGCGGCCTGCCGGTCGCCGGCGCCGACGCTGCGGGCCACGAGCGCCGTGACGGCCACCGCCGGGACGGCGAAGACCGCCGGCAGGAAAGCCAGGCAATAGGCCACGAGACCGACGGCGGCCAGCGGCGCCTCGTCGGCGAACAGGTTCCCGGCCAGCCACTTGTCGGTGAATCCGACGGCGATCGCGAGGAACTGCTCGCCCAGCACGGGCAGCACCTGGCCGACGAGTGGGAGGACCGTGCCCGCCTGCCGGGCCACACCCCCCGCCCGATCCGGCCGCGCAGCGCGGGGCGTCCCGGGCACGGCGGGTTCGGGACTCAGGCGAACAACTCCTTGATCACCTTGCCCGAGTTGGCGATCTTCATCGGACGGCCGTTCTTGGCGGTGAACGTCGTCTCCAGCGACACGCCCAGGGCCTTGAGGACGCTGGCCATCACGTCCTGCGACGTGTAGGGATCGCTCACCACCTCGCGGCCGTCCGCGCTCGTTTCCCCGACCGCGATGCCGCGCTTGAAGCCGGCCCCGCCCACGACCACGCTCCAGCTCCGCGCCCAGTGGTCGCGGCCCGCGCCGCCGTTGATGTTCGGCGTACGGCCGAACTCGCCCATCCAGATGATCGCCGTGTCGTCGAGCAGGCCGCGGTCGGCGAGATCAGCCACGAGTGCAGCCATCGCCTTGTCGAGCTCGGGAAGCTTGCGGTCGCGCAGCGTGGTGAAGATGTCGGCGTGATTGTCCCAGCCCCCAAGATCGACCTCGACGAACGGGACGCCCATCTCGACGAGGCGGCGGGCCATGATGCAGCCCCGACCGAAGCCGGAGTTTCCGTAGGCGTCGAGCACCTCCTTCGGCTCCTTCGACACCTTGAACGCCTCCATCTGGCGGCTTGTCAGGAGCCGCACCGTCTTCTCGATCACCTTCTGGTGTTCGTCGGCTGAGCCGCCGCGCTTCTCACCGATGAACCCCTTCTCGATGGTCCCGAGCATCGCCAGCCGCTGCTGGAGGCGGACGGGATCGATTCCCATGTCGAGGTTTCGCACGTTGCCGTTCGAATCGACGGTGAACGGCGCCCACGACATCCCGAGGAACCCGGGGCCGACGCTCCCCCCGCCCACCGACACGAACGGCGGAATCTCCAGGTCGGCAACCTGCTTGGCGAGTTCGTGGGCGATCACGGATCCGTAGCCGGGATGCTCGACGTTCGGATTGGGAACGTAGCCGGTATGCATGTAGTACCGGCCGCGCATATGGTCGGCCTCGCGGGTGCTGAGCGAGCGGACGACGGCCATGTGATGCATCTGCTGGGCCATCAGCGGCATGTGCTCGCAGATCTGGACGCCGTCGGCGGAGGTGGCGATCGGCCGGAACGGCCCGCCCGTGGCGGCGCCGGGTTTGAGATCCCAGATGTCCATGGTGCTCGGGCCGCCCCCCATCCAGAGGAGAATCGCCGCCTTGTGCCGCTTTCGCAGGTCGGTCGCGTTGGCGGCGAGGGACTGCGTGAACGTGGCGGCCGGCGCGGCGAGGGCAGCGGCACCGGCAAGGTGCGAGACGAAGTGCCGGCGCGACATGCCGGCGGGGATGTTCTGAAAGGGACCCATGGAATGGCCTCCGCGTCTGCCGCTGCCGGCCGGGCCGGCACTGCGGTCGTTGCTCAATGGTTGATGATGAATTCGTTCGAGTTGAGGATCGCCCACCACACGTCCTGGAGGGCCCCGGTCACGCTCCCGTCCCGGGCCTTGACGAGGGCATCGGCCGCCGTCAACTCCTTCTTGGTCGGCTTGCGGGCCAGGGCGGCGAGGTACAGGGCCTCGATCTTCGCCTTCGGCGGCTTCGGCCCTGCCGCCACCGCGTCGAGGAACGCGCCCTTGCCCGACGTGGTCGCCTGCTTGATGAGATCGCCGTTGAACATCATCAGCACCTGGGGAATCGAACCATTGAAGGTGGTGGCGTCGTCACCCTCGTCGGTGCCGAAGGCGATGACGAACTGCGACAGCCACTGGTCCTTCTTTTTGGCCGCTTCCTCGGCCTTGCCACTGGCCCGGTCGGCCTGGGTCGCCGTGAGGAGCGACTCATAAAGTTGCTCGGCCTGCATTTGCCGCAGGTAGAACCGGGAGAATCGCGGCTTCTCGCCGAGCGCCGGGTCATCCGCTTCGTTGTCTTTCGTGATCCGGCTGGACAGGCCATAGGCCCGGGAGAGCACGATCCAGCGGACGAGCGCCTTGAGGTCGTAGCCCCCCTCCTCGAAGCGGGCCGCCAGGCCGTCGAGGAGTTCCGGATGCGACGGAGGGTTGTGCTCGCCGAGATCGTCGACAGGACGTGTGAACCCGTACCCGAGAAACTGCCCCCACGTCCGGTTGACGATGGCGCGGGGGAAAAAAGGGCTGGACTTGATGAACTTCACCAACTCGTGCCGCCGGTGGGCGCCGTACGGGTTCCCGTTTTCCAGGGTTCCCGGGAGGTAGCCGGTCTTGGAAATCTCACGGCCGTCGATGAACACGGGAAAGGCGACCTTCATCTGCCCGTTGCGAAGTTCATAGTACAGCTCGGCCTCCTCCGGATTGCCCCCTTCGCCGGCCCAGTCCTGATCGACGAGTTCGATCCACTGCACGTCCCGTGAGCCGTCGAACCGGCGCAGCGCCCTGGTCTGGCGGAAGAACGCGTTCAACTCCCAGAACTGGTTCTGTTTCCCCTTGTTGAACGGATGGTTGTGGCACTGCGTGCACTGCACCTGCAGGCCGAGGAACACCTGGGCCGTCTTCGCCGTCGCCTGAACGCCGTTCTCGACCCCCATGTCCTCGAGCTTGCCGCTGAGGAAGTTCGCCGCCCCGTTGAAGCCCTCGACATTCTTCCGGTTGGCGTTCACGCCCGTCGCCGTGACGAGCTCCTCCATGAGGCGGTCGTACGACGTGTTCTTGGAGAACGCCCGCCGCAGGTACTGCCGCATGCCCGGCCGGTTGACCTTCTCGTTCTGCACGTCCCGGCCGATGAGCACCGTCGTCCAGACGTCGGTGCAGTGACGGGCGTACTCGTCGACGTACTCGTCGCCGAGCAGGCGGTCGACCAGTGCCGCCCGCTTCGTCGGCGCGGAGTCGGAGAGGAATCGCTGCAACTCGTCGAGGGTCGGGATCCTGCCGACGAGATCGAGATGCAAGCGGCGACACCACTCGCCGTCGGCCGCCGGCGGCGCGGGTTCGAGGCCGGCATCGGTCCAGGCGGCGGCCAGTTGCTCGTCGATGAACTGCACCTGCGGCAGGGACGCCGACGCGACTTCCGGCCCGGCCCCTACCGCGGTCGTGCCCGCGATCAACCAGGCGCAGGCCAGGAAAGCAGGCAGGGCCGTCAAGGCCGTCACGACGTGCCGTATCGTGCAATGGTCGCAGCGCATTCGACCCTCGCCTGGAGCACCAGGATCATTCTCCGCCGGGCTCTCCCAACAGTATATCGACCGTCGGAGGTCTGAGTATTCCCGCCCGGCAGGCGGACTCCCCATGTCCGGTCAACCGGACCGCTGGAGTCGGCAAAAAAATGGGCCGGCAACGCCCGCCCGAGGCTCAGCGGGCGGCCGACTTCTCGACCCGCGGGGCTGGCACCGCGCCGCCGGCTTCAGCCCCGACGAACTCGATGATCGCCCGCGGCCCGGCATCGCCGAGGCGGGGAGTCGCCAGTTTGAGGATCCGCGTGTACCCGCCGGGGCGATCGACGAACCGCGGGGCCACCCGCTCGAACAGGATCCGCGCCGCCTGCTTGTCGCCGAGCAGTTGGATCACGCGGCGCCGCGCCTTGACTGCCGGAGCGACCGCCTGGGCCCACTTGGACCACTCCGCGCTCTCACGCCAGCGCTTCCACTCGGCCGAATCCCGGTCGGCGGTCGTGGCGAACTGCCGGGCCGCACCCCCGGCCGCGATCCCGCGCTTCGCGATCGTCACGCAGCGCTCGACGAGCGGCCGGACTTCCTTGGCCTTGGCGAGCGTCGTGACGATGCGACCGGCCACCTTCGGCGCACCGACTTCGCCGGCGTCCGCCTCGCGCTCGGTGAGGAGCAGGGCGGAGGCAAGATTCCGGAGCAGAGCCCGCTGGTGGGACGGACTGCGCCCGAGAACGCGGCCCTTACGACGATGACGCATGACTTTCTCCTCGACTAGTTCGCTCCGGCTCGCCCCGCCCGATTCCCGGGCGGGCGGCCGAAAATCCTCACGCCCCGGCCCCGGCAGGCAGTTGCATGCCGAGTTGCAGGCCCAGTTCGCGCAACTTCTCCTCGATCTCTTGGACGGAGACATCCCCCATGTTCCGCACCTCGGCGAGTTCCTCGCGGGAGCGGGCGACGAGGTCGCGCAGGTTCTCAATGCCCGCCTCGTGGAGGCAATTGGCGGCCCGCACCGAAAGCCGCAGATCCGCGACGAGCATTCCGAGGCGGCTCTCCAGCGGCGCTTCGACGGCAAACAGGCTGGCGGCAGCGGGCAGGCTGACCGCCGGCCCGGGTTTGGCGTAGCCCACGAACGGGTTGAGGTGCTTGCGGATGATCTTGGCGGCCTCGACCAGCGCCATCTCCGGCGTCACGGTGCCGTTGGTCCAGATTTCCAGGGCGAGGCGATCGTAATTCGTCTTCTGTCCGACGCGCGTCTCCTCGACGTCGTACTTGACCCGCGTCACCGGGCTGAACACGGCGTCGACCGGGATGATGCCGATCTCCTGCGAAGCCTGGCTGTGCTCGCTGGCGGGAACATAGCCGCGACCATTTTCCACAACCATCTCCAGTTCGAACGGCACGTCATCGGTGAGCGTGGCGAGGACGAGGTCCTTGTTGACGACCTCGACCGCGTCGTCGGTCTGGATATCGGCGCCGGTGACGGGGCCCCGCGTGCTCTTCTCCACCCGAACCACCCGCGTCGAATCGCTGTGATTCTTGACCACCAGGCTCTTCACCGCCAGGACGATGTCGGTCACGTCCTCGAGCACGCCCTTGATCGTAGTGAACTCGTGCAGGGCACCGGAGAGCTTGATTTGGGTGACGGCGCTTCCCTCCAGACTCGACAGCAGCACGCGACGCAAACTGTTCCCCACGGTCGTGCCGAACCCACGCTCGAACGGTTCGGCCACGAACCGGCCGTAGGTGGGCGTCAGTGTCTTCTCGTCGGCCACGACGGAACCGGGCAATTCGAGCCCTCGCCAGCGGATATGCATTCGCTCACTCCTCGAAGGACGGCCGCCGGGCAGCGGCGGCCGCGATGAAATCTGCGTGTTGGTATCGAAACGGGAGGCGCTGCCTGCCGGCAGCACCACTACTTGGAGCACAACTCGATGATCAGGTTGGCCTGGACGGGGATCGACACGTCGTCGGTCCCCGGCAGCCGATCGACCCGCGCTTCCGGCACCCCGGCCTCGACCCGCGAGAGGAAATCGGGCACGTCCCGCCGATGCTCCGCGAGTGCCGCGTGAACAAGCTGCAGGCTCTTGGCCCGATTCTTGACCCGTACCAGATCACCCGCCTTCACGAGGTAGCTGGGCACGTCGAGCCGGCGGCCGTTGATCGTGATATGACCATGCATGACCATCTGCCGGGCGGCCGCACGAGACGCCGCGAAGCCGAGGCGATGCACGATGTTGTCGAGTCGCCTCTCCAACAGCGACATCAGCGACTCGCCGGTGTTGCCTCGGCCGCGTTCAGCTCGGGCGAAGTAGGTGCGGAACTGTCGCTCCAGCACACCGTAGTAGTGCTTCACCTTCTGCTTCTCGCGGAGATGCAGGCCGTAGTCGGTCGGCTTGCTGCGTCGCTTCTGCACCATGCCCGGCGGCGTCGGCCGGCGCTCGAAGGCGCACTTGGGCGTGTCGCAGCGGCTCCCCTTCAGGAACAGCTTCAGCCCATCACGGCGGCACAGCCTGCATACCGGACCAGTGATTCTTCCCATTGTTGTCTTTTCGCCCGTCTGAAATGGATTGTGGAGTGTTGTCCCGCCCGATTCGGCGGCGTGCCCGCCGCCAGCCGCATCACACCCGCCGCTTCTTCGGCGGCCGGCAGCCGTTGTGCGGCAGCGGCGTGATGTCCTCGATGCTCTTCACGTTCATACCCGCCGCCTGCAGGGCCGTGATCGCACTCTCGCGGCCACTGCCCGGCCCCTGCACGCGAACCTCGAGATCCTTGACACCGAACTTGGCCGCTTTCTCCGCCGCCTGCTGGGCGGCGCACTGCCCGGCGAACGGCGTGCCTTTGCGGCTTCCCTTGAAGCCGCACGTGCCGCCGCTTGCCCAGCAGAGCGTGTCGCCACGGCTATCGGTGATCGTGACCGTGGTGTTGTTGAAACTGGCGTTGATATAGGCGATGCCGGACGTCACCGTCCGCTTCTTCGCCTTTGCAACCTTGGACATGAATACTCCTCGCTGACCCGCCCCGATCCGCGCCCTCGTGGCCGGAACAAAACGGGATCCATCGACTACTTGAGATCCTTGACGCCCTTCTTGCCGGCCACCGTTTTCTTCGGCCCCTTCCGCGTGCGGGCGTTCGTTCTCGTCCGCTGCCCGCGGACAGGCAGGCCGCGGCGATGCCGCAACCCGCGATAACTAGCGATATCCTTGAGACGCGAGATGTTCTGCGCGACCTGGCGTCGCAACTGCCCCTCGACGACGTAGTCCTTGTCGAGCAGGGCGGCGAGCCGCGCCAGTTCATCCTCGTGCAGGTCACGCGCCCGGCCGAGCGGATCGACGCCCGCCTTGTGGCAGAGTTCGCGTGCCACCCGCTGCCCGACCCCGTAGAGGTACTGCAGCGAGTAGATGGTCTTCTTCTCAGACGGGATGTCGACACCCATCAATCGAGGCATGATTTCTTCGCTTCCGAATTCGAGTCAGGCGATCTCCGCTCCCCGGCGGGGAGACACCGGGCCGGCGAGGCCCGCTGCCCGGCAGGGAGAGGACCGAATCACCCCTGGCGCTGCTTGTGACGCGGATCGGCGCAGACGATGAAGACAACGCCCCGACGGCGGACGATCTTGCACTTCTCGCACATACGACGAACGCTGGCGCGAACCTTCATTGGACAAGCTCATGGCCAGGGCCGGCCATGCCTTTGCAGCGGACTTGGGGGGATCATCGGCAAAACGGTGACTATACGTTGGCAATTTCCGGTTCACAAGGGGGTGCCAGGAAACCGCCTTTTCCCTGCGGATCCCGCCTGCCGACCAACGACCGCAGCGTCGACCGCAGGGCATTGGCTCAGGCCGCCGGCCCCTCCCACCCCTGTTCGCCGGCACGCGGCGCCGCCGTCAGCACCACCGGCCCCGCCTCCGTGATCGCCACGGTGTGCTCGAAATGGGCGCTTGCCATGCCGTCGACGGTGGACTGCGTCCAGTGGTCAGCCAGCAGCCTGACCTTCTTCGAGCCCATGTTCACCATCGGCTCCACGGCGACGACCAGCCCCGGTTCCAGCTCGAAGTCGTGGTTCTTGCGAAACGCGGGGGTGCAGAAGTTCGGCACCTGGGGATCCTCGTGCATGCTGCGGCCGATGCCATGACCGACGAAGTTCTCCACGACCGAGAACCCATGGTCGCGAACGAACCTCGCCATCTCGCTCGCCACGTCGCTCCAGCGATTCCGCTGTCCCATCAGTTGGATCGCCAGTTCGAGCACGCCGCGGGTGCAGTCGAGTAGCCTGCCGACGTCGGCGGCCACCTCCCCCACCGGATAGGTCACGGCTGAGTCACCACACCAGCCACCGATGCTGCACCCGGTGTCGACGCTGACCACATCTCCTTCGCGCAGCACCCGCCGGCCCGGAATCCCATGCACCACCTCGTCGTTGACCGAGATGCAGCAGACGGCCGGAAACGGGACCTTCCCCGGCACGCCGCGAAACAGGGGCACCGCCCCTTCGGCGATGAACAACCGATCCACGGCGGCATCGATCTCGCCGGTAGTGACTCCCGGACGGATCATCGCCCCCGCGATCTGATGGGCCTTCCAGACCGCCAGACCGGCCCGGCGCATCAGGCCGATTTCCCGTGCCGAACGCAGATTGATCACGAACTCGCTTCCTCCGTTCGTTCGGCCCCCGTCCACTGCACGACGCGCAGGCGTCGCGCACCGAAAGCCGTCAGCCGCATCATAGCCAGCCGCGGCGGCGGCTGCACGGCCGGCCCGTCAGCGACCGCGAGCCGCGCGACCGAAACTCACGACCGCCCGGCGCACGCGCTCGAACGTCTCTTCGGCGCTGCCGAGCCCGTCGATGCTCGCCAGCTTGCCCTGGCGGGCGTAGTAGTCGAGCAGCGGCGCGGTCTGCAATTCGAAGCTCTCGATCCGCCGGGCGAACACCCCCGGGTCGTCGTCCTCGCGACCGCGGGCGAGCATCCGGCGGACCAGTTCATCGCGTGGGACGGCGAGTTCGATGACCCCGTCCACGCTCATCGCCCGGCGCTCGAGGAGATCGTCGAGCGTCTCCGCCTGGGGCAGCGTCCGGGGGAATCCATCGAGCAGGCAGCCGTTGCGACAGTCGGCGGACTCCAGCCGGCGGGTCACCATGCCGACGATGATGTCGTCCGGCACGAGCTGGCCGCTGGTCATGAACCGCGCCGCCTTCAGTCCCTCGGGGGTGCCGGCCCGCATGGCCGACCGCAGCATCTCGCCGGTGGAGAGATGCGGGATGCGCAGCAGTTCCACCAGCTTCTGGCACTGCGTCCCCTTGCCGGCGCCCGGCGGTCCGATGAGGATGATCCGCATGGCCGAACCACACGAGGACGGGCGACGGGGAGGAAGAGGCGACAGCCCGGGCAGCGGGCCGGGGACACGTCCGGGGATCAGGACTTCTCGAGCAGTCCCCCGTAGTTCCGCATCACGAGGTGGCTGTCGATCTTCTGCACGAGGTCGAACGCGACGCTGACCGCGATCAGGAGGCCCGTGCCGCCGTAGAAGCCCGCGATCTGCGCATTGGTATTGAGCGACGCGCCGACGATCGTGGGGATCACGGCGACGAGCGAGAGAAACCCGGCTCCGACGTACGTGATCCGCTCCATCACCTTCTCCAGGTAATCGGCCGTCCGCTTGCCCGGCCGGTAGCCCGGGATGAAGGCGCCGAAGTTCTTCAGGTTGTCCGCCATCTCCTTCGGGTTGAACGTGATCGCCGTCCAGAAGTAGCAGAAGAAGTAGATCAGCGCGATGTAGCAGAGGTTGTAGAGAAACGACTGGCCGCGCTGGAACGACTCGTGGATCGACGTCAGGAACGCATTGCCGGGAAACAGGCCCGACAGCCACTGGAAGAGAATCTGCGGAAACAGGAGCAGCGAGCTGGCAAAGATAATCGGCATCACGCCGGCCTGGTTGAGCCGGAGCGGAAGGTACTGCTTGGTGCCGCCGTACACCCGCCGCCCACGCACGTGCTTCGCGCTCTGCGTCGGGATGCGGCGCTGACCCTGGGTCATGAACACGACCCCGGCGACGATGCCGACGAACAGGGCCGCCAGCACGATCAAGGTCTCCACCCCCATCTTGCCCCCGCCGCCGCCCAGTTCCCAGCTCGTCTCGCTGCCGAGCTGGATCAGGGCGCTGGGCACGCCGGCAAGAATGCCGGCCATGATGAGCAGGCTGATGCCGTTGCCGATGCCGAATTCGTCGATCTGCTCGCCGAGCCACATCAGGAAGATCGTGCCGGCCGTCATCGTCATCACCGCCACGAATTGCCAGACGAACGGCAGCCGGCCGTCGACGAGAAAGCCGGGCTGGATCAAGGACTGCTCACCGACCTGCTGGGAGGCGAGAAAGGCGACATAGCCCCAGCTCTGCAGGATGCAGATCAGCACCGTGGCGTACCGGGTGTACTCGTTGATCTTCTTCCGCCCTGCCTCCCCTTCCTTGGAGAGCCGCTCCAGCGGCGGCCAGACCGTGCCCAGCAGCTGGAAGATGATCGAGGCGGAGATGTAGGGCATGATCCCGAGGCCGAAGATCGTGGCCTGGGAAAGCTGGCTCGCCGAAAAGACGGCCACCGTCCGCAGCAGGTCGCCGATCCCGCCCGTCTGTTGGGAGTAAGCGGCCATCGCCTGCGGATCGACGATCGGCAGCGGCACCTGCCAGCCGACGCGGTACACCAGCAGCAGACCGAGGGTCAGCAGGATTTTTTGCCGCAGTTCGGGGATCGTGAAGATGATGCGGAGTTTCTCGAGCACGGACTGACGCTCCTCGTGGTTGCGGGGCCGCGGGCCGTGGTGCCGGCCGCCGCCACCACCTTACCCGCCGACCGGCTTTTTCCGCGACGCCTTTTTCACGCGCTTCACCACAGGAGCCGGGCCGGGCAATTCGGTGCAGGTGCCGCCGGCCGCCTCGATCTTGGTCTTCGCTTGGGCGCTGAACCGGTGGGCCGAGACCCGCAGCGCGTGCTTCAGGTCACCCGTTCCGAGAATCTTGATCTCGTGCCAGATTCCCTTTGCGAGGCCGGACTCCCGCAGCGTCTGCGGCGTCACCTCGGCGCCGGCCGCGAATGCTCCATCCAGGGCGCCCACGTTGACACCCTTGACGATCGGGGCGTGGGCGTTGTGGAACCCGCGCTTGGGAATCCGGCGGATGAGCGGCGTGCCGCCCCCCTCGAAAATTCCCGCCGCCGACCAGCCGGCAAGTTGCCCCTGCCCCTTGTTGCCACGGCCGGCGGTGCGGCCCCGGCCGGAGCCCGGCCCGCGACCGACCCGCAGCCGCTTGGCGTTGCCGTGGATTCCCTTGTTGACGTCGTGGATTTTCATGGTGCCGTCCTTCTCCTCGCTGGCGTCAGAGGGAAACCCCCCGGAGCCTCTCGACATCGGCCTTGGTCCGCAGTTGCTTGAGGGCGACGAGCGCCGCCTTGACAAGATTGACAGGATTGGTCGAGCCGTGGGCCTTCGAGAGCACGTCGCGGATGCCCGCCGACTCGCAGACGGCCCGCACGGCTGCCCCGGCGATGATGCCCGTGCCGGGCCCCGCCGGCAGGAGCACGACCTTGGCAGTCTCGTACCGCCCCTCGACCCGGTGCGGAATCGTTCCGGACTCGACCGGAACCTCGATCAGGTTCTTCATGCCGTCCTTGATCGCCTTCTCGACCGCCGGGGGAACCTCGTTCGCCTTGGCATAGCCGCATCCGACCTTGCCCCGGCCGTTGCCGACGACCACCAGCCCGGCGAAGCTGAACCGGCGGCCACCCTTGACCACGGTCGCGCAGCGCCGCACCTTGACGACCTTTTCCGCGAACTCGCCCGAGCGTGATTCCTTGCCAGTGGACACTGCTGCCTGCCTCCGGTGACGGTGTGACTGATGCCGACGTGATTAGAACTCGAGTCCCGCCGCCCGGGCCGCGTCGGCCAGGGCCGCGACCCGGCCGTGGTAGCGGAACGGCCCCCGGTCAAAACAGACCTGCTTCACGCCAGCCGCCCGGGCCCGCTCGGCCACGGCCCGGCCGATCGCCTCGGCGGCCTGCTTGTTGCCGCCGAAGCCGAACTGACCGCGGATCTGCTTGTCCATGGAACTGGCCGAAGCGAGCGTGCGGCCCGTGGCGTCGTCGATGACCTGGGCGTAGATGTGCTTGTGGGTGCGAAACACCGAGAGCCGCGGCCGTTCAGCCGTGCCGCGAATCGTGCGGCGGACGCGATACCGGCGCCGCTCTCGTTGCCTCAGGATTGTTCGTGCGTGGTCCATGTCGTGATCCTTGTGCGTGCAGCCCGTTGTCAGGAACGGGTCGTCACTTGGTGACCGCCTTGCCCGCCTTGCGGCGGACCTGTTCATTCTCGTAGCGGATGCCCTTGCCCTTGTACGGCTCCGGCTTCCGCAACGCCCGCACCTCGGCGGCGAACTGGCCGACGAGCTGCTTGTCGATGCCCTTGATGTGGACGTGCGTCTGATCGGGGCAGGTGACCGTCAGTCCGGCCGGAATCTTGACCTGCAGCTCGTTGGCGAAGCCGACGCGGAGCTGGAGGAAGTCTTTCTGGAGGGCGGCGAGGTAGCCGACGCCCACGATTTCCAGCTTCTTCTCGTAGCCCTTCGAGACGCCCTCGACCATATTCGCGGCCAGCGCCCGCGTCAGGCCGTGCACCGACCTGGCGAGGCGGCCGTCCGACGAACGGGTCACCGTGATCTGGCCAGCAGCCGCATCGACCGCGACGGTGACCGCCGGATGCAGCCGCTGCTCGAGCTTGCCGAGCGGACCCTCCACCTTGAGCGCGCCCCCTTCGCAGGCAGCCTTCACGCCCTTTGGAATCGCCACCGGTGATTTGCCTATTCTCGACATCTTCTCCGACCTTTCCCGCGGCCGCGGCCGCGATCACCACAATTCACAGAGCACTTCGCCGCCCAGTTTTCGCTGCCGGGCCTCGCGATCGCTCACCACGCCGCTCGACGTTGAGAGGATCGAGATACCGAGCCCGCCGAGCACGGGACGCAGGCGCACCGACCGACTGTACACCCGCCGCCCGGGCGAACTCACCCGCCGGATGTGCCGGATCAGCCGTTCGCCGTTGGGGCCGTACTTGAGGTCCATCTGGATGTGCGGCACCGAGGCCGCCTCGACCTCGCGCCAGTCCCAGATGAACCCCTCGCGCTTGAGCACTTCCGCCAAGCCACGCTTCACCTTGGAACTCGGCACCTCGACGCTTGGCCGCTCGACGCGGACCGCGTTGCGGATGCGGGTGAGCATGTCGGCGATGGGATCGGTCATCATGTCAGCAGAACCCTCACGTGAACTCCGTCGTACTCCGGACGCCCGCCTACCAACTGGCCTTCTTCACACCGGGAATGCAGCCCTGGTCGGCCAACTTCCGGAAACAAATGCGGCACATGCCGAACTTGCGGTACACCGCACGAGGGCGGCCGCAGAGCATGCAGCGCCGCACGATGCGGGTCGAGAACTTCGGCGGTCGCTTGGCGGCCGCGATCTTCGATTTGCTTGCCATATGTCGATCCAGTCAGCCCGTTGAAACCCGTCCGGCGCACCGTTCGCCGGCCACTTCCGTCCGCCGCTACGCCGCGGCCCCCTCGTCGTCGTCCTTCTTTAGCGGCAACCCCATGGCCCGGAGAAACTCGCGGGCGTCGTCGTCGGAAGTCGCCGACGTCACCAGCGTGATGTTCATCCCCTGCGGCCGCGTGAACTTGTCCGGATTGATCTCGGGAAACACCATCTGTTCCGAAAGGCCGAGGCTGTAGTTGCCGTGGCCGTCGAAGGCCGTGCTGGACAGGCCGCGGAAGTCGCGGACCCGCGGCAGCGCCAGCGAAACCAGGCGGTCGAGGAACTCGTACATTCGCCTGCCGCGCAGCGTCACCTTGCACCCGATCGGCAGGTTCTCGCGAAGCTTGAACCCCGACACGGCGGCCTTCGAGAGCGTGGCGATAGGCTTCTGCCCCGTGACCTGGGCAAGGGCGGAAATTGCCTCCTCGAGGAACTTCTTCTCCGTCACGGCGACACCGACGCCCATGTTGACCACGACCTTGACGAGCCGGGGGATCGCGTGCGGGTTCTCACGGTTGAGCGACTTGCCCAACTGCGGCCGCACCGTGTTCACGTAGTGCTCCCAGAGCCGCGGCACCGTCGCCGGCGCGACCGCCGCCGCTGCTCCCTCTTGCTTCACTTTTTTTGCCATCGCCTCAGTCCCTGTTCGTTCCATTCGCCGGGCGAACCCCGACAGGTATCCGCTCCTATGCCTTGGTCGCCTTGGTCGCCTTGGTCGCCGCGGTCGCGCCCCGTGGCCGGCGCAGCACGCCCAACTCGGCGTTGCACGCCCGACAAAACCGTACTTTGCCCCCGTCCGCCGACACCCGGGCGCCCAGCCGCGTGGCCTTGCCGCAGGCAGCGCACACGATCAGCACGTTGGAGGCGTCGATGGGAAGCTCCTTGCTGAGCCGACCACCTTGCGGATTCTTCTGGCTTCGCTTGATGTGTCGGTAGACGCGGTTGACGCCTTCGACGACGACCCGCGGGCCGGCGCCCGCCGCCTTGCCCGGCCGTACCGCCAGTACCTTGCCGCGCACGCCGCGGGAATCACCCGACCTCACCTCGACGAGATCGCCGGACTTGATCAGCATCAGACCACCTCACTCGCCAGGCTGACGATTTTCATGAAATTGCGATCGCGCAGCTCACGGGCCACGGCCCCGAAGATGCGTGTGCCCTTGGGATTCTTCTCGTTGTCGATGATCACGCACGCGTTCGTGTCGAACCGGACATAGCTGCCGTCGGTACGCCGCGCGGGCTTCTTGCAGCGGACGACGACCGCCTTCACGACCGCCTTCTTCTTGACGTCGCTGCCCGGAATGACGCTCTTCACGCTGCAGACGATGATGTCGCCCAGCCCCGCGGTGCGCTTCCGGCTCCCGCCGAGCACCTTGAAGCACATCACTTCCTTCGCCCCGGTGTTGTCCGCGACCACGAGCCGCGTCTGCATCTGGATCATGTTGCCCGTCCTTCCGCCGTGCCGGTCACCGCGGCATCCTCGGCCTGTGCAGACTTCTCCTTGAGCGCCGTGGCCCGGGCACCGCTCCGCAGCGATGCCACGTCAACGGCCGTGCTCTTCGAGACCACCCGCACAAGTTCCCAACGCTTCAGCCGGCTTCGCGGCCGGCACTCGATGATCTCCACCAAGTCCCCCGGTCCGGACTCCTCCTTCTCGTCGTGGACGTGGCAGATCGTCCGCCGATGCTGGATCCGTCCATACTTCGGATGCCTGACGATCCGCGGGATCTCCACCCGCCGCGTCTTGGCAGCCGCCGCACTGGTCACCGTTCCGGTTTCAACTCGCCTGGGCATTCGTCGCTCTCCGCTTCGGGGCCGTTCCGGCCCCGGCCTGGTCACTTTCCGCTGTTATTTTTCGCTTTTGTTCCGCTTCCGAGACGTCCGCCGGGAGGCCACGCCCCCCTTGCCGGCCGCCCGCACCTTGGCACGGTTGCTGGCCCGATGCCGCCGGGCGTGCTTCTCGAGTTGAGGCGCATCCGCGGCCTCGGTCGCGGATGCCGTGGCAGCGCCGCCGGCGACCGCGCCGCGCTCGGCGAGGATCGTCTGGCAGCGCGCGATGGTCCGCCTGTTCTTCCGCAGGTCCGAGGGGGCCGCGATCTTCTCAGTCTGCGCCTGGATCCGCAGCCGAAACAACTTCTCGGCAGCGTCCTTCCAGACGAGCCGAATCTGCTCGTCGGCCATCTCCCTGAGTTCTTGCACTTTGGTCACGTTTCGTCTTCCTCAGTCGTTTCGCCCGCACCCGCTCACATCACCCGCCGCTTCACGAACCTGACCCGCAGCGGCATCTTGTGCGCCAGCCGGGCCATGCACACACGGGCCGCGTCCTCGGTGACTCCGCCGATCTCGTAGAGGATCATTCCCGGCTTGATCACGGCAGCCCAGTACTCCGGCTCCCCCTTGCCCTTGCCCATTCGGGTCTCGAGCGGGATCGAGGTGATCGATTTGTGGGGAAACACGCGCACGAAAAGCCGGCCCTCCGTGCGGAGGTACTGCTGGGCCGCGATGCGGCCAGCTTCGATCGTCGCGGCAGGCAGCCACCCCGGCTGCTCGGCCTGGAGGCCGAAGTCGCCGAAGACGACGCGATTGCCGCGCGAGGCGTCACCTCTTATACGACCTCTTTGGCTTTTTCGGTGCTTGACCCTCTTGGGCATCAGCGCCATCGCCAGTCTCCTCGTACATGCCTTGGTTGACCCACACTTGAACACCAATGTTGCCCTGCGCGGTCGGTGCCTCGCAGAATCCGTAATCAATCTTGGCCCGCAGCGTCGACAGGGGCATCGAGCCCGCGATCGCCTTTTCGCAGCGGGACATTTCCGCCCCGCCGAGACGTCCAGCGAGCTGGATTTTCACGCCCTTGGCACCAGCGTCCATGGTCGTGTCGAGCGCCCGCTTCAACGTCCGGCGGAACGCCGCCCGCTTCGTGAGCTGGTCAGCGATGTCCTCGGAGATCAACTGCGCCTGAATCTCCGGCCGACCCACCTCCTCGACCTTGAGGTTCACCCGCCGGCCGAGCAGCTCCTGGAGCTCCCCCTGCAGACGGTCGACCTCCTGCCCCTTGCGACCGATGATCGCCCCGGGGCGTGCCGAGTGGAGGATCACCTTGACCTCGTCGCGGGTCCGCTCGATCTCGATCTTGGGAATCGCCGCCGCGCGGTACTTCGTCTTGAGGAACTTCCGCACCCGGATGTCCTCCATGAGCAGCACGCGGAAGTCCTTCTTCGACGCGTACCAACGGCTCTTCCACGGCTCGGTGATGCCGGTGCGAAATCCGATAGGGTGGACTTTTTGACCCATGATCTTCACCTCACTCCGCTGCGGCCACGGCCACGGTATCGAGCGCCACCTTGATGTGCGACATCCGCCGCTTGATCCCGAACGCCATGCCGCGGGCCCGCGGCCGGATTCGCTTGAACATCGGCCCCTCGTCGATCCGGGCATCCACAACCACCAGATCGTCGAGCCCCGAAGCCTGCTGCTGTTCCGCGTTGCCAAGCGCGCTGCGAATCACCTTCTCCAGCATCCGGGCGCCGCGATGCGGCTGAAACCGCAGGATGTCCAGGGCCTCGTCGGCAAACTTGCCGCGCACCAGATCCGCCAGCGCCCGCACCTTGCGGGCACTGATTCGGGCGTACTTGTGACTCGCTTTGTATGCCATGGTTCACCTCGATCATCGCCAGCGGCCCGCGGCGGGGCCGTCGCGACTCAGCCCTTGCCTCCGGAGGCCGGACTGGCGGCCTCCTTGACCTTGCCACCGTGACCGCGGAACGTCCGCGTCGGGGCGAACTCGCCGAGTTTGTGCCCCACCATGTCCTCGGTGACGAACACCTTCATGTGCTGCTTGCCGTTGTGGACCATGAACGTCAGCCCGATGAACTCCGGCACGATCGTGCACGACCGCGACCAGGTCTTGATCGGGTCACGCTTGCCCGACGAGAGCTGCGCCTCGACCTTCTCGAAGACCCGCGGATCGATGTACGGACCCTTTTTTGAACTGCGTCCCATGTCCTGTTACCTCAGCTTCAGCTGTCCGTAGCGGCGACTCTTGCGGCGCCGCAGGATCGCGGCACTCGACGGCTTGCGGGGCTTGCGGGTGCCCCCGCCCTTGGCGCTCTTGCCCGTGGGGCTGACGGGGTGCCGTCCACCCTTGGTCCGCCCTTCGCCACCACCATGCGGATGGTCGATCGGGTTCATCGCAGTGCCGCGGACGTGGGGCCGGATGCCCATCCAACGGCTCCGCCCGGCCTTCCCCAGACGCACGTTCATGTGGTCGGCGTTGCCGATCGCGCCGATCGTGGCCCGACACGCCGCGGGCACGCGGCGAATTTCACCCGACGGGAGCGTGAGTTGGGCCCACTGCGCCTCGCGGGCGACGAGCACGGCGGAGGAGCCTGCGGAGCGGCACAACCGCCCTCCCCTGCCCGCCTGCAGTTCGATGTTGTGGATCTGCATCCCGAGCGGAATGGCCGACATCGGCAGGCAATTGCCCACCTCGGGAGGAGCCGTCTCGCCGCTCGAAACCGTGGCCCCGACCTTGATCCCCTCCGGCGCGAGGATAAACCGCTTCTCGCCGTCGGCATAGCAGACGAGCGCCACGCGGCAGGTCCGGTTCGGATCGTACTGGATCGACTCCACCTTGGCGGGAATGCCGTCCTTGTTCCGTCGGAAGTCGATCAGCCGGTAGTGCTGCATGTGGCCGCCGCCACGATGCCGGGACGTGATCTTTCCCTGGTTGTTGCGGCCGCCGGTCTTGACCTTCCGGACCCGCAGCCCCTTGGGCGCTGCAGCGCCGGGCGTGAGATCGGCAAAGTCGGAGACACTGGCGCCACGGCGACCGGGGCTTGTCGGATTGTAGGTGCGAATTCCCATGATCGTGATCCCCGCCCTCGGCGGCCTAGAACAGGTTGATCTTGAACTCCGGCTTCAGCGTCACGACGGCCTTCTTCCAAGCCTTTGCGCTGCTCCGCCGCATCCGGCTGCGACGAACCTTGCCGACCCGGTTTTGGACGGCAATCTTCTCGACTCGAACGTTGAACATTTCCTCGACTGCCCGCCGGATGTCGGCCTTCGTCGCCGCCGTGACGACTTCGAACGAATAGGCATTGTGCCGGGAGGCGCGGTGCATGCCCTTCTCGGTTACGAGAGGACGGACGATCACCTGGTGCGGCGCGAGTTGCGGATTGATCGCCGGCGACGGAGGGATTGGTACGGCCATTGTTTCCTACGCCTCCTTCTTGGCGCTGCGGCGTGCGGCCGGCTTCAGGGCCGTTGCAGCAGCCTTCTTGCCACCGGCCTTGGGCTTGCCACCAGCCTTGCCACCAGCCTTGCCACCAGCCTTGGCGGCGCCGCCAGCCTTCGCCTTGGCACCGGCCCGGAAGGCATCGATCGCCGCAGTGGTCATGACGATCGACTTCGGACGGAGGATCGACCAGGCATTGAGTTCGGCGACCGGCGACACCGAGACGCCGGCGATGTTCCTGGCACTCTTCCAGACGTTGGCGTCGTGCGTGTCAGCCGCCAACAGAACCGTCTGCTCGCCGAGACCCAGCGCGCCGAGCATTCGGGCGAAAACGGCCGTCTTCGGCGCATCAACGGTCAGCCGGTCGACGAGCTTGACCTCGTCGTCCGCAAGCCGGGCAGCGAGGGCCATGCGGGTCGCCGTCTGCAACGACTTCCTCGGCATCCGCCAGCCGAAGTCCCGCGGCCGCTTGGCGAAGATGTGACCGCCGCCCCGACGCGTGCCGCTGCGCCGCGCTCCGGCACGGGCGTTGCCCGTGCCCTTCTGGCGATACAGCTTGCGGGTCGAGCCCGCCACCTCGCCCCGGGTCTTTGTCTTCTGGGTCCCCTGCCGCTGGTTGGCCTGATACATGACCACCGCATCGTGCAGCAGTTGCTTGCTCACCTTGGGCGCGAGCTCGGCGGGATCGATCTCGTACGACCCGACCTGCTTGCCGGACATGTCGTAGACGGCGAGGTTCACTTGGCACCAGCCTTCTTCTTGCCGGTCGGGGCGGCCACCCCGACCTTTTTGATCTTGTTCGTCTGCATCACGGTCACGAACGTGCCGTTGGCACCGGGGACGGCACCGCGAACGAGCAGCAGGTTCCGCTCCTTGTCGATCCCGACGACCTTCAGATTGCGCATCGTGGACCGCTCGTTTCCGTAGCGGCCGGCCATTCGCTTCCCCTTGAACACGCGGGCGGGGGAGGTGTTCATACTCGTGCCACCCTGGTGACGGTGCACCTTTTTCACGCCATGGCTGGCACGCTGTCCCTTGAAGCCGTGCCGCTTCATCACGCCGGCGGTGCCGCGCCCCTTGGTCGTGCCGGTGACATCGACGCAAGCCACGCCCTCGAACACGTCCACCGTGAGCACCTGCCCCACCTCGGCCGAGTCGTAGACGCCGCGAAACTCGCGAACGAACCGCTTCGGCTCGCAACCGGCCTTCGGGGCGGCCGCGCCGGCCCGGGCCTTTGCACGCCGCCCGTCGAGTTGCGCCACCTGGCCGCGGACAGAGCGACTGACGAGCCTTCGCGGCTTGTCGAGGAAACCGACTTGAATCGCGGCGTAACCGTCGCGATCGGGCGTGCGAACAAGCGTCACGGGACAAGGACCAGCTTCGATCACGGTGACCGGAACGACTTCGCCATCAGCGGCGAAAATCTGGGTCATGCCGACCTTCCGGCCGAGCAGGGCCTTGCGGCCTGCAGACTGTTTGTCGGAACCAGCAATGGTATTCCCAGCCATATTTCACCGCCGTCGAGGCGACGCGGGCGACTCAGCGGGACGCTGTCCCGTCGATTGCCCGCAACCCTCGTGACCACGCTCGAAGCCGTCGGCTGCAGGAGCACTGGAACGATGTTCCAGCCTTACCCGCAACGCCTTCCAAGCATGCCGTGCCGTGCGCTCCTGTGCAGAGAAAAAGGGGATCCTGAAACTACCGTGACGACGCCTTGATCTTGATGTCCACGCCGGCGGGCAGGCTGAGTTTGTTCAGCGCCTCGATCGTCTTGGCAGTCGCCTGGACGATGTCGATCACCCGCTTGTGGGTCCGAATTTCGTACTGCTGACGGGCCTTCTTGTCGACATGCGGACTGGAGAGGACGGTGTACCGCTCGATCCGCGTGGGGAGCGGGATCGGTCCATGAACCTCCGAATTCGTCCGCTTCGCCGTGTCGACGATCTCGGCTGCGCTCTGGTCGAGGACGACGTGGTCGTACGCTTCCATGCGAATGCGAATGATCTCTTGTGTCGGACCCGCCACCGGACAACTCCAATCAATCCAACGCGCGACGACCAACCGGAATCGATGCCGGCGGCGGAACCTTTCCGTCGCCGAGCGGCAGCCCGCAGGATTACCCGCGATGCCGCAGGAACAGACGTCCGGCCGTTGGCCCGGAGTCGGAACCTTCCGTAACCCCCTCCATCCAGGGGACTCAGAGCGAGTCACGGTCGAGCCACGGAATCTAAGGTGGCCCTGTGCCGCTGTCAACAGACCGAAAAAATCCGGCGACGACCGCGGCGGATCCGCCGCGGGACCGGTCAGAACGCGGCGTCTCGCACGACCGTCAAGGAGAGTTGAAAGCCGCCTTCGTGCTCGCGTAAGGTGCCTGTTTCCGGCCGTTGGTCCGTTGGTTCAAGGTGCGTCGACATGCGAAACCATCGCTCGCAGAAGAGAATTCGGACCGCCCTGCTCGGGCTCGCGGCCTGGGCCGGCACCTTCACCGACCTGCGGGCCTGGGCTTCCGAGGCGACCGCCCTCGCGCATGGCGTGATCGTCGCCAGGGCCTCCGTTCGCCAGGCTGCACCGCGGATCCGCATCTCCTGGCCGCGGGCCGAGGGGAGCGGCGGTTTCTGGATCTACCGCAAGGCGCCGGAGGAGGGCTCGTGGGGAGCGGTGCGGGCCACGCTCCCCGCCGACGCCACGCAGTTCGACGATGCCGACGTCGAGCCGGGGATCGCCTACGAGTACATGATCGAGACCGCCGAGCCGCTCGGCCGCATCAAAAACAGGCGGGCAAGCGGCGTCCTCGCGGCCGGCATCGCCCTGCCGGTCGCGGACGACCGGGGCACGGCCCTGCTGGTCGTCGATCGCACCATGGCCGAGCCGCTGGCCGGCGAACTGGCGCGGCTCGCCGAGGACCTGTGCGGCGACGGCTGGACCGTCCTGCGGCGCGACGTCGAACGGCAGGCGACCGTCTGCGCTCCGGCGACCGCGGCCGAGGTTGCGGCCGTGAAGGCCGTGATCGGCGACGCCTGGCGGCAGGAGCAGGATCGGCTCCGGGCGGTGCTGCTCATCGGCCGCGTGCCGCTCCCCTACTCCGGCTGGCTGATCCCTGACGGCCATGATTACGAGCCGCGCGAGGCCGATTCCTACTACGCCCTGCCCGAAGCGACATGGAGCGACGAGCGGGCCTACCCCGACAAGGGCAAAAAGGGGGTTCGCCGCAACGTGGCGGGAGACGGGACGTTCGACCCGTCGTGGTTCGACCCGGCTGCGGTTCGCCTCGCCGTCGGCCGCATCGACATGTCGGCGCTGCCGATCTTCGACCTGCCCGAGCCGGAACTGCTGCGCCGCTACCTCAACAAGCATCATGCCTACCGTCAGCGAATCACCGCGTTCGCGCCGGCGTGTGACACCGGATCCGGGCTGGTCGGCAGCCGGACCGGCTTCTACCTCGAGTCGCTGTTCGACAGCGGGATGGTGAATCCGGTCCACGGTCAGCTCTCCGGGGACCTCGATGCGCCCCGGCTGTGGTCGTATGCCGAGGGACTGGCCTACATCAACAACGATCTCGGCCGCCTGTTCTCCAGCCGCGATCCGCAGTATGTGTTCATGGGCTGCTGGGGGAGCGGCATCAACTACGACATCGAGGCGGGCCGGCAGGGTATGGGCCGCCCCTGCCTCGCCGGCAAGGGGGGCTGCCTGACCTGGATCTGCGGCCAGCCTAACCGCTACTTCCACTGGATGGCCCTCGGGGAAACGATCGGCGACTGCGAGCGGTTGGCGATGACCAACGGCGGCCTCTACCCGTCGCGGGCCAACGGCAACCGCCCGAATGCCGTCTTCCGTGCCCTGCTCGGCGACCCGACGCTCCGGCTCCACGTCCTCGCGCCTCCGACCGGGCCCCGACGGGAGGGGGCGACGCTCGCCTGGGAGCCCTCGGCGGATGCCGCCGCGGACGGCTTCCTCGGCTACCACGTGCTGCGCGGCCCCTCGTCCGGTGGGCCGTTCACGCGGCTGACCGAGGAGCCGGTGAAGGGGACGTCGTGGACCGACCCCGACCCGCCCGCCACGTGCACCTACCAGGTCCGGGCCGTTCGGCTCCACACCTCTCCCGGCGGCACCTACCACAACACGAGCCAAGGCGCGTTCATCCCGCGCGGACCAACGGCGATCGTGGCCAGCGTGCGACACGTGACCATCCCCGAGGCCGGGACCGCCTCCCTCCGGGTGCGGCTCTCGTCTCCTCCAGCCGAACCCGTCGCCGTCACGGCGACGCGGGTCGCCGGGCACGCAGGCGTGACGATCGCGGCGGGCGGGCAGCTGCGTTTCACCCCGGCCGACTGGCACACCTGGCAGACCGTCACGCTCGCCGCCGCCCGGACGACCGGCACGGCGGATGTCGGTGTCGGTGACGCCGCCATCAGGCTGTCGGCCGCCGGGCTGGCCGACGTGGCGGTCGGAGCGGTCGTCGAGGACAAGGCGATCCTCGTCGACTGCAGCCGGATCCGCGTGGCGGAGAGCGGCACGGGCAGCTTCCACATCCGGCTTTCGGGCCCGCCGGCCGCCGACGTCGCCGTGTCCGTGGGGCGGATCGGCGGCTACTCGACCGGCGAGCGGATCGGCTGCGTTTCCGGAACGACCCTGGTGTTCGGCCCCGACACCTGGCGGACCTGGCAGCCGGTAACCGTTCGCTACGACGACGGGGACGAAGTGGCGGTGCCGCACAACCTCGACTCCATCGAGGCGACCTTCCGGCTCGCGGCGCCCGGCTATCGGCGGAAGGTGGTCCAGGTGGCGGGGATCGAGCGACACGGCCGGGTGCGAACGACGGCCGAGCCGGCGGCCTCGGGCACGGTCTCGCCGGCAGACCCCGTGACGGTCGTCGCGGGAAAGACGGCTGCGATCACGGCCCGGCCCGCGCCGGGGATGCGGTTCGCCGGCTGGGCGCCCGGCACGCGGGACGGTGCCGCGCTGGTCGTGAACCCGGCAGCTGCCGAGACGACCGTGGCCCTCGCCCCCTGGGCAATCGGTCGCACGGAAAAAATCGTCGCCCGGTTCCTGGCCGACACCGGGGAATCACCCGCGTTGATCGCGCCGATCGTCGATCCGCCCGGGATCGTTGTTCCCGAGGGGGGCACGGCGACGATCCGCGTCCGCCTCTCGTCCCGGCCCGCCGCCGACGTGACGATCGTCCCGCGCGCGGAACGGGACTGGGACCCGGACCTCTCCCTGCAGCCCGGCCAGCAGCTCGTCTTCACGCCGGCCGACTGGGACGCCTGGCAGCCGCTCGCCGTGACCGCCGCCGCCGATCAGGACGATGTGCCGGGAAGGGGCGTCGTCGTCCTCGAGGGCCAAGGAATCCTCTCCGCGCATGCCGCCATCGACGAGGGGGAAACCAGCGTTTCGCTGACGGCCTTCGCGGGTCTCGGCGGTCTGGCCACGCTGCCGGCCGGACGCACGGTGGTCGACCGCGGGCGGCCGGTGCCGATCCGTGCCAGCGCCGCCCCCGGACACGTCTTCGAGAGGTGGGCGATCGCCGAAGGCGCGCCGCGGATCGCCGATCCGCAGGCGGCGGAGACGACGATCACGCTCGACGCGCCGGCCGTCATCAGAGGGGTCTACAGACGCGACGCCGGCGCCGCCGCCCCCCCGCGCCGAAGCCCGGTGCAGCCCTGACGTGGCTCGCTGCCACGGATGCCAGGGTCTGGCATCCGTGGAGCGTTGCCCCGACGAATCGGGAGAGGCAGGCGAGGGGGTCGGCGAACGCTCGACGAGCGTGTGGCCGCCGCGGCCACGGCGAGGAGTCTTTTGCCGCCCCCGCAGCCGGTGCTCCACCACAGCCGAATATACTCCAGGACAAACATTCGTTTCGATTCCCCCAGCGACCATCGCCCCCCGTGGAGAACGCCTCGTGAACGCTTCCCTCCGCTCCCGCCTGCTCGGAGTCGCAGTCATCGTGGCGACGATGGCATCCGCCCACGCCGACGATCCGGCGGCCGCCCGATTCCGCGGCACCGTCAAGGCCGACCCGATCCGGGTCGGGAACGTCGCCACCGCCGCCGCCGGCGGCAAGGCGACGATCACGTTCGACGTCGCCTGGGATCATTCCTGGCGGGCGGCCTGGGAAGTCCCCGAAAAGGCCCACGGCGGCAGGGGCGCGGTCAAGGTCGAAAACTGGGACGCTGCCTGGCTGTTCGCCAAGTATCGTGCCCCCGGCGCCGACGGCTGGTCGCACGCCACGCTCGCCCTCGCACCCGCCGACCATGCCGCTCCGGCCGGTGTCGCGATCGACGTCGGCCCGACCGACGATGGCAAGAAGGGTGTCGGCGTCTTCGCCCACCGGGCCGCGGCCGGCAGCGGGCCCGTCGAGTGGAAGGGGATGAAACTCCGCTGGCTGCACGATGCCGACGGTGTCGCCGATCCCGCCGCCGTCGAGGTCAAGGTGTTCGCCGTCCACATGGTGCATGTCCCCGAGGGCGCGTTCTGGCTCGGCGACGGCTCGACCGTCCGGATCGGCGGCCAGTTTTCGGCCGGCGACACGGCCGCCCCGTTCCGCGTCGAGAGCGAGGCGGAGATCACGCTCGGGGGCACGCGTCCACAAAACCTCGGCAACCGGGATTCAGTCGGAATGTACTTCCGCACCGACGACTTCGCGAGCGGGGCGCACAAGACGCTGCCGGCCCGGTTCCCCAAGGGCTACGCCGCCTTCTACTGCATGCGGCAGGAACTCACCGAGGGGCAGCTCGTCGACTACCTCAACACGCTCTCCTCGCAGGCCCAGGCCCGCGTGCAGCCGTTCCAGGACAAGGGGAATGCCTTCAACGGAATCAAGGTCGTCACGCCCGCTGCCGCCGGCACGGCGGCGGTTTTTGCCTCGGACCGGCCGCACCTCGCCTGCAACTATGTGATGTGGAGCGACGGCACGGGCTTCTCCACCTGGGCCGGCCTCCGGCCGATGACGGAGCTCGAGTACGAGAAGGCCTGCCGCGGACCGCTGCTTCCCGTGGCCGACGAATATGCCTGGAGTACGACCGGTATCGCGGGCACGGGCTTCGACAAGAACAAGAAAGCGGCCCATTCGGGTTACGTCGTCAGCGACGCCGGCCAGGCCGGGGAGCGGGTCACGTGGCAGGGAGATGGCGGCCCCGACGCGACCCGCGGCAATGCCACGTGGGATGGTACAGTGCAACGCGATGCCAAGGGGGCCGTCCCCGCCGATGCCGTGAGGGGGCCGCTGCGGGCGGGCATCTTCGCCACGCCGGAGAGCGACCGCGTCGCCGCCGGGGCGTCGTACTGGGGCATCCTCGACCTGAGCGGCAACCTCGCAGAGCGTCTGCTGACCGTGGGCAACATCGCCGGCCGGCGGTTCGCCGGAACGCACGGGGCCTGGCCCGCCCCGTTCGCCACGATCGGCCGCGGCGCCGACCAGCGGAAGCCGGAGGAATGGGCCTGGGGTTTCGGCACCCGCGGCGGCGACTGGCAAACCGGCACCGACATGCTGCGAACCTCGGACCGGCAGGGCATGGGCTTCGTCTCCCCGGTGATCCCGGCCCGCGCTCGATCGCAGAGCGGCCGCACCGGCTTTCGCGCCGTCCGCACGGCGCGGATCATCCCCTTCGATCTCCAGCCGGCCGAGATCGTGGAGGCGACGCCGCTCTCCTCGAAGGGCAGCCCGGCGGTGCAGCCCGGCGCGAGCGGCTGGGACGGCGGCTGCGTGACGAGTGTTGAGAATGTCACGGTCGCGGCCCGGGATGCGCAGACGGCGACGCTGTCGTTCGACATCGCCTGGCCCTCCTCGTGGCGCAGCGGGCAGAATCACGATGCGGCCTGGGTGTTCTTCAAGGCCCAAGCGG